>JBFKOE010000129.1:0-5667 GCA_041629015.1 Gammaproteobacteria bacterium | reverse complement strand
GGAAGCTGAGCAGCGGATCGGCCTGCTGCGCCGCGCCCTCGCCCTGGGCCAGGGCGTCGGAGAGGAAGAAACTCATGGATGGATCCCTTGTGGTTGAACAGAAGGTGTCGACGGGCCGCCTCGGGCCGCCGGCGGCGCGAAAGGGCGTATTCTAGGACATATGCGCCGCGTTCTGCACCCGCGCAGCCTGAAACTCCTCCCGAAAGACCGCCAGACGGCCGGCGCCGATCGCCGCCCTGAGCTCGGCCATAAGTTCTTGGTAATAGTGCAGATTGTGGATGGTGCACAGGCGCGCGCCCAGGATCTCGTTGCAGCGGTCCAGGTGGCGCAGGTAGGCCCGGCTGTAATTGCGACAGGTGTAGCAGCCGCAGGCCTCGTCGGGCGGGCGGCAGTCCCGCTCGTAGGCAGCGTTGCGGATCCTTAGCGGGCCGCTGCGCGTGAACAGGTGGCCGTTGCGGGCGTTGCGGGTCGGCAACACGCAGTCGAACATGTCGATGCCCCGCGCGACGGCCTCGACGATGTCCTCGGGCGTGCCCACCCCCATGAGGTAACGCGGCCTGTCGGCCGGGATCGCCGGGAGCAGTCGCTCCAGCACCCGCCAGCGTTCGGCCTTGGGCTCACCGACCGAAAGCCCGCCGATGGCGTAGCCGTCGAAGCCGATTGCCAGCAGCCCGGCCAGCGACTCGGCACGCAGCGCATCGTAGACCCCGCCCTGCACGATGCCGAACAGCGCGGCCTTCGACTCGCCGTGCGCCGCGCGGCTGCGCGCCGCCCAGCGCAGCGACAGTTCCATCGACGCCCGCGCCTGCGCCTCCGTAGCCGGGTAGGGCATGCAGTCGTCGAAGATCATCACCACGTCGGAACCCAGCGCGAGCTGCACGGCGATCGACTGCTCGGGTCCCAGGAACACCGCATCGCCGTTCACCGGCGAGCGGAAGTGCACGCCCTCCTCCGTGATCCTGCGCATCTCGCCCAGGCTGTAGACCTGGAAGCCGCCGGAGTCGGTCAGGATCGGTCCGGTCCAGTGCATGAACTGGTGCAACCCGCCGTGCTCGCGAATGACCTCGACACCGGGGCGCAGCATCAGATGAAAGGTGTTGCCGAGGATCATCTCGGCGCCAATCTCGACGAGCTCTTCGGGTGTCATCGCCTTGACCGTGCCATAGGTGCCTACCGGCATGAAGGCGGGCGTCTGCACGGCGCCGCGCGCGAACCGCAACCGCCCGCTACGCGCCGCGCCGTCCTGCGCGTGCAACTCGAAGCGCATGCGGCTCACCTACCCATCACCGCTGACCGGGGCGATCGGGCGCCGGGTTGCGCGTCAGGAACATCGCATCGCCGTAGCTAAAGAAGCGATAGCCGGCCGCCACCGCATGCGCATACGTGGCCATCACGTTGCGATAGCCGCCGAAAGCGCACACCAGCATGAGCAAGGTCGACTCCGGCAGGTGGAAATTGGTCACCAGGGCGTCGACGACCGTGAATCCGTAACCTGGATATATAAAGAGATCCGTCTCGCCCGCGTAGCCTGCCGCGGCACCCAACCGGAACGCCGACTCCAGACCGCGCACCGCCGTAGTGCCGACCGCGACCACCCGCTTGCCGCGCGCGCGGGTCTCCGTCACCGCTGCGCAGGTCTCGCGGCTCACCTCCAGCCACTCCCTGTGCATACGATGTTCCCCGAGATCCTCCACGCGCACCGGCTGGAAGGTGCCGGCGCCGACGTGCAGGGTCAGAAACGCGCTGCGCACCCCCTTGGCCTCGATGCGCTCGAGAAGCGCGCGATCGAAGTGCAGGCCGGCGGTGGGCGCGGCGACCGCGCCCGGACGACGCGCGTAGACCGTCTGGTAGCGCTCACGGTCGCTCGGCATATCGGGCCGCACGATGTAGGGAGGCAGCGGCGTGTGTCCGTGGCGCTCGAGCACATCGAGCGCACTCGCGGCTGAAAGTGCGATTCGATAGAGCTCGCCCTCACGCCCGATCACCTCGGCCTCGACACCGCCTTCGAGATCGAGCCGGCCGCCGGGCCGTGGGCTCTTGCTGGCGCGCACATGGGCGAGCACCTCGCGCTCGGCGACGATCCGCTCGACCAGCAACTCGACCCGGCCGCCGCTCGCCTTGCGCCCGAGCAGCCGGGCCGGGATCACACGCGTGTCGTTGAACACCAGGAGGTCATCGGGCTCGAGCAGATCACAGAGCGCCGGAAAGGAGCGGTCCAAGCACTCGCCGCTCGCACCGTCCATCACCAGCAGACGACTGGCACCGCGCTCCTCGAGCGGGTGCTGGGCGATCAGGCGCGAGGGAAGATCGTAGGCAAAATCGCTGCGACGCATGAGCCGCGTAGCGTAGCACAGCGCCGCCAGGCGGCGCCTTGCGAGGCGCCGGGGATCGCACTTATAGTAAGCGGCCTCGCGCCGGGGTGGCGAAATTGGTAAACGCAGCGGACTCAAAATCCGCCGGTGGTGACACCTTGAGGGTTCGAGTCCCTCCCCCGGCACCAGACGCACCGCTGCTCGCAACTCCACAAGCGCGCCGCTACGCTCCATAATGGGCCGAGGCAAGTCGCCTCGAACTCCGCCTTCCGTTCGCGAGGATCGCGCATGCATGGCACACGTTTCTCCATCGAGGTCCAGCCCCGCGTCCCGGATAAGCTGAACCGCCTGCATGAACTCGCCAACAATCTGATCTACAGCTGGGACCGCAGGATTCGCGGTCTTTTTTACCGCCTCGATCGCAAGCTCTGGCACAGCTCCAACCACAGCCCCAAGGTCTTCCTGCGGCGGGTCTCGCAACGCCGGCTCGAGCAGGCGGCCGAGGATCGCGTGTTCATGGAGGAATACAACCGCGTGCTCTCGGCGTTCGACACCTACATGCAGGATCACATGCAGTCGGACATCGGCTTGCTGTTCGACCAGGCGCACGACTTGGTCGCCTACTTCTGCTTCGAGTTCGGACTGCATGAGAGCGTGCCGCTCTATTCCGGAGGTCTCGGCATCCTGGCGGGCGATCACTGCAAGGCGGCGAGCGATCTCGGCCTGCCCTTCGTGGCCGTGGGCCTGCTCTACCGGCAGGGTTACTTCAGGCAGACCATCGACGGGCATGGCAGCCAGATCGCCCATTACGCGCCGACGCGTTTCGAGGACCTGCCGATCGAGCCTGCTCGCGACGGCTCGCGACAGGACGTGATCGTCCAGGTGAACATCCTCGATCGCAGGGTCGAGGCTAAGGTGTGGCGCGCGCGGGTGGGACGCATCGAGCTCATACTGCTCGACACCGACCTGCCCCAGAACGGCGAGAAGGACCGGCGCATCACCTACCAGCTCTACGGCGGCGACACCGAGCACCGCATCCAGCAGGAGATCGTGCTCGGCGTGGGCGGCACGCGCGCGCTGCGCGCGCTCGGCATCCAGCCCACCGTGTGGCACATCAACGAGGGCCATCCGGCCTTCCAGATCCTCGAGCGCTGCCGCGAGCACCACGCCGCGGGAATGGATTTCGACAGCGCGCTCGAACTGGTCGCCGCGCACACCGTCTTCACCACCCACACGCCGGTGCCGGCGGGCCACGACGTGTTTGACCAAAACCTTTTCCGGCGCTACTTCTCCCGCTCCGCGGACGAGTACGGGGTGGCGCTGGAACGACTGCTGGAGCTGGGATCGAGCCCCGGCAATCAGGGCGGTTTCAATATGACGGCGCTGGCACTGCGCGGCTCGCGTTATCACAACGGCGTGAGTGCGATTCACGGCGGCGTGGCCTCACGCATGGAGGGCTACTGCTGGCCGCAGATTCCGCATCGTGAGAATCCGCTGGGGCACATCACCAACGGCGTGCACGTGCCGACCTTTCTCGCGCTGCAGTGGTCGACGTTGCTCGATCTGCAGTTCAGCGCCGAGTGGCGCAACCAGCTACTCAACCGCGACTACTGGCAGCGCATCGACACCATCCCCGACCACAACTTCTGGAGCGTACGCCAGCTGCTGAAATCCGAGCTCCTGCAGCACGTGCACCGCCGCTGCGTTCGGCGGCATCGGCGCAACGGCTGCAGCCAGGCGCAGATCGAACGCCTGACCCGCTTCCTGACGCCCGACAACACCGACGTGCTGGTGCTCGGATTCGCCCGGCGTTTCGCCACCTACAAGCGCGCCACCCTGCTGTTCCGCGATCCGGCCCGCCTGGCGCGGCTGCTCAGCGACGCCCAGCGCCCTGTGGTGCTGATCTTCGCGGGCAAGGCCCATCCTCAGGACCTGCCCGGCCAGCAGCTCATCCACACCATCCACGAGTACTCGATGCGCTCGGAATACGAGGGCCGGCTGATCCTGATCGAGGACTACGATCTGGCGCTGGCGCGCAAAATGGTCACCGGCGTGGACGTGTGGATCAACACCCCGGAGCATCCCCTGGAGGCGAGCGGCACCTCCGGGCAGAAGGCCGGCATCAACGGCGTGCTCAACCTGAGCGTGCTCGACGGCTGGTGGGCGGAGGGCTACGAGGGCGAGAACGGCTGGGCGATCACGCCGCACGACCCGCACTTCGACGCCGAGTTCCGTCACGGCGAAGAGGGACGGGAGCTGCTCGACCTGCTCGAAAACAAGGTCATCCCATCGTACTTCAAGCGCAACGGCCATGGCTTCTCGGAGAGCTGGATCCGCCGCTCCAAGGAATCGATGAAATCCCTGATCCCGCAGTTCAACGCCCAGCGCATGGTCATGGACTACGCCATGCAGTTCTATGGTCCCGCGAACCACCAGTTCCGCGCACTGACCGCCGACGGCGCGCGACCCGCCCACGAACTCGCCGGCTGGAAGAAACGGGTGCTCGCCGCCTGGCCGGGCATTCGCATCCACCGCACCGATCATGCGCCCAACGCCATCGGCGCGGGCGAGACGCTGCCGATCGAGGTCGCGGTACGGATGAACGGTCTCGACGTTGCCGACGTGGTGGTCGAGTGCCTGCTGGGCCAGGAAGACGAGCACGGCGAGTTTCACACCCAGAGCCACCACCCGCTCAGCGCCGTCGCCGAGGGCGCGGGCGAGGAGACCACCTTCCGGATCGACCTGGCCCCGAGCCTGCCGGGTCTGCAGCACTACAAGATCAGGGTCTATCCCTACCACGGGCTGCTCAGCCACCCCTTCGAGCTGGGGTGCATGGTCTGGCTTTAGCGGGAGACGCGCGGCCAGCGCGACGAAGCGGCGCAATAAAAAAGCGCCTTTCCCAAAACGAGCCCGGGGCGATGCTATGAGGGGCGGGTTGGAAAAGCCGCCGGGCTCGCGCTACAGGACAGGCGCTAATACAATTACCTTATAGGCCTCCCGCCTTAAGGGAGCATTAACCCTCACCGGATTCGGCGTGATTCAAGCGGGCGTGAGAACCCACCACCCGATCAGCGCGTAGAGCAGCAGGTTCCAGACCAGCACCACGGCGCCCATCGCGTGCTGACGGGCTCGCGTCAGCGGCCCCCCGCCCGCGAAGCGCAACAGGTAATGCTCGACGAACCCGCCGCTGAAGGCGCGCTGACCCGCCCTCTGGCGCAGGCCCTTCTCGAGCGGGGTGAGCGGGCAGGTCCAGTCGGCGAGCATGATGACACCGGCCCAGAGCGCGATCGGCGCATGGATCCAGACGAGCGGCGGCCAGAGCAGGACCAGGAATCCGCCGAGCACCGCGAAGGCG
>JBFKOE010000128.1:0-5681 GCA_041629015.1 Gammaproteobacteria bacterium | reverse complement strand
GTACGGGAGTGAGCGCGGTTGTCCGCCCTTCGGCGCTTCCCGTATACTCGCCGCTCTCCGCCGGAATAGCTCAGCTGGTAGAGCAACCGATTCGTAATCGGTAGGTCGGAGGTTCGACTCCTCTTTCCGGCACCAGAGAACGAAAGCCACGAAGCCCGCCGCGCGCGGGATTCGTCGCTTGCGGATCCAACCGATTCGGCGAGCCGCCGCGCGCCATGGACTCAACCCTCGTAGCGCAGCGAGAGGTCGACGGCCTCGATGTTCTTGGTGAGGGCGCCGACCGAGATGTAATCGACCCCGGTCTCCGCGATGGCGCGGACCGCTTCGAGGTCAACGTTGCCCGAGACCTCGAGCCGCGCCCGCCCCGCGCAGATCTGCACCGCTTCGCGCATTCCCTCGAGCGTGAAATTGTCGAGCAGCAAGCGCTCGGCGCCCGCGTCGATCGCCTCGCGCAGCTGCGCGAGATCCTCCACCTCGACCTCGATCGGCACCGTCGCGTTCGTGGCGCGCGCGCGGCGCACGGCCGCGGCGACCGAGCCGAGCGCGTGGATGTGGTTTTCCTTGAGCAGCACGCCGTCGTAGAGGCCGAGGCGGTGGTTGGCGCAGCCGCCGCAGCGCACCGCATACTTCTGCGCCAGGCGCAGACCCGGCAGGGTCTTGCGCGTATCGAGCACCGTGGCGCCGGTGCCGGCCACGGCATCGGCATAGCGGCGCGCGCGCGTCGCGGTCCCCGACAGCGCCTGCAGGAAGTTGAGCGCCGTGCGCTCGCCGGTGAGCAGCGGCGCGGCCGGCCCATGCAGGGTGCACAGGCACTGCCCGCTCGCGATGCGATCGCCGTCGAGCGCGCGCCACTCGATTACGACCGCGGGATCGAGCTGCGCGAAGACCTCGTCGAACCACGCGCGACCGCACAGGACCGCGTCCTCGCGGGTGATTACGCGCGCGTACAGACGCACCGCCGGATCGATGAGCGCGGCGGTGAGATCACCGCTGCCGACATCCTCGTTGAGCGCGCGCCGAACGTCATCGCGGATTCGCTCGTCGGGCGGCAGCGGCGGGGATGAACCGGGTGTCGGCATGCTTGTGGCTCGGGGACGGGGCGCGGGGGCGCTCATCTTAACAGTGCACAGGTGATCGTGTAATGTAGCCGCACATTCGCCAGCGCCCACCCGGTGAACACCCAGCTGATCTCCTTCCTGCGCCACACCCTTGGCAGCCTGCGCGATCTCCTGCCCATCTTGCTGGTGGTGGGATTCTTCCAGTTCGCCGTGCTTCGCCAGCCGTTGCCCGACCTGGGCGCGGTGCTGGTCGGGCTGGTCGCGGTGCTGGTGGGACTGACCCTGTTCGTTCAGGGCCTGGAGATGGGGCTCTTTCCGATCGGCGAGTCGCTGGCCTTCGACTTCGCGCGCAAGGGCAGCGTGGGCTGGCTGATCCTGTTCGCCTTCGCGCTCGGCTTCGGCACCACGATCGCCGAGCCGGCGCTGATCGCGGTCGCTGCCGAGGCGGCCCAGGTCGCGGCGCAGGGCGGCGTGATCGCGCCGAGCGAGCAGGCGCGCGAATCCTACGCGCTCGGGCTGCGCGTCACGGTGGCGGTGTCGGTGGGATTCGCGATCGTGCTCGGCGTGATCCGCATCGTCCGCGGCTGGCCGCTGCATCTCCTGATCATCGGCGGCTACGCCGGCGTGGTGACGATGACCTTCTTCGCGCCACCGGAGATCATTGGGATCGCCTACGACTCCGGCGGGGTCACAACCTCGACGATCACCGTACCGCTGGTGACGGCGCTGGGCGTCGGCCTGGCCTCCTGCATCGAGGGGCGCAACCCCATGACCGACGGCTTCGGTCTCATCGCCTTCGCCTCGCTGACGCCCATGATCTTCGTGATGGCCTACGGGATGATGGTGTGAGCCGGCAGGCGCGCGGTAATCGGCCGTGAGCTTCTTCGGTCTGTTCATCGACACCGCGCTCTCCACCGTGCGCGACGTGCTGCCGATCGCGGCGATCATCTTCGGCTTCCAGTTCCTGGTGATCCGGCGCCGGGCGCCGAACCTGCGCCGCGTGCTGCTCGGCTTCGTCTACGTGCTGGCCGGTCTAGTGCTGTTTCTCATCGGCTTGGAGCAGGCCCTGTTCCCGCTCGGCAAGGTGATGGCGGCCCAGCTCTCCGACCCCGCCTTCATCCGCGGCGACTCGCAACCGCTGGGCGAGGCGCTGGGCTGGGACGATTACGGCTGGGTCTACGTCTTCGCGGCCGCTATCGGTTTCGCCACCACCATCGCCGAGCCGTCCCTGATCGCCGTCGCGATCAAGGCCAACCAGGTTTCGGGCGGCGCGGTCGGGGTTTGGGGGCTGCGGGTCGCGGTGGCACTCGGGGTGGCGATCGGCATCGCGCTCGGCGCCTATCGCATCGTCACCGGAACGCCGCTGCACTGGTACATCATCGCCGGCTACTGCGTGGTGCTGGTGCAGACGGTGTACGCGCCGCGGGTGATCATCGCGCTCGCCTACGACTCCGGGGGTGTGACCACCTCGACCGTGACCGTGCCGCTGGTCGCAGCCCTCGGGCTTGGACTGGCCGCCACGGTCCCCGGGCGCAGCCCCTTGCTGGACGGCTTCGGGCTGATCGCCTTTGCCAGCCTGTTTCCGATCATGACCGTGATGGCCTACGCGCAGCTGAGCGAATGGCGCGCGCGCCGCGGCGAACCCGCCGGCGGTAAAACCACCGATTAAGAGGAAGCGATCATGCATTTCAAGCTCATCATCACCCTGGTCGAGGACGAGAAGACCCAGGACGTGGTGGAAGCGGCCCGCAAGGCGGGCGCCACCGGCGCCACGGTGCTCAACCAGGCGCGCGGCGAGGGCGTGCACAAGCCCAAGACCTTTTTCGGACTGAACCTGGAGACCCAGCGCGACATGGTGCTGTTCCTGGTCGAGGAGCACCTCAGCCGCGAGATCCTCGAAACCATCGCCGCCGTGGGCGAGTTCGACAGCAAGCCCGGCACCGGGATCGCCTTCCAGATCGACGTCGAGGACGCGGTGGGCGTCGCCCATCAGATCGAGGGGCTCACGCCCCTGGTGGAGGAGAAGCTATGAGCGAGCAGGTAATCAGGGTGCGCGAGGTCATGAGCAACGACTACGACCTCATCGACGGCATGGCGACGGTCGAGCAGGCGCTGCGCCGCATGAAGGAGCTCTGGGCGCGCTGTCTGATCGTGGCCAAGCGCCACGACGACGACGAGTACGGCCTGTTGCTGCTGTCCGACATCGCGCGCAAGGTGCTCGCCGAGGGGCAGGCGCTCGATCGCGTCAACGTCTACGAGGTCATGGCCAAGCCGGTGATCGCCGTCGATCCCGAGATGGACATCCGCTACTGCGCGCGCCTGTTCGACCGCTTCAGCCTGACGCGCGCACCGGTGGTCGATCGCGCCGGAACGGTCCAGGGCGTGGTGAGCTTCACCGACCTGGTCCTCAACGGCCTGTGCCGGGACATCTGAGCGCGCACCCGCGCCGCACGCCGTGAACCGACCCGTCATCGACCCCGCCAGCGGACTGCTCGAGTCGGCGCGCCAGGTCGCCTCGCCGAACTGCGACGAGCGCCCGGCCGGCTGCGCGATCGACCTGGTGATCATCCACGCCATCAGCCTGCCGCCCGGCGAGTTCGGCGGCCCCTGGGTCGAGTCGCTGTTTTGCGGCCGGCTGGAAGCGGACGCGCACCCCTACTTTCGCGACATCCACGCGCTGCGCGTCTCGGCGCACCTGCTGATCCGCCGCGACGGCGAACTGGTCCAGTTCGTGCCGTTGCACCTGCGCGCGTGGCACGCGGGCGCCTCTCGTCACCAGGGGCGCGAGAACTGCAACGACTTCTCGATCGGCATCGAGCTCGAGGGCTGCGACAATGCGCCCTTCGAGGACGCGCAGTACCAGCGGCTGGTGGAGGTGCTGCGCTCGCTGTGCGCGGCCTACCCGGCGTTGAACGGCGCGCGCATCGTCGGTCATAGTGACGTCGCGCCGGGGCGCAAGACCGACCCCGGCCCCCATTTCGACTGGAACCGGGTGCGCGCCACACTGCGCACTTAGCAACTCTTAAAAAGGGGAACCCAAGGCATGACCCTGATCGCCTGTCTGATCGCCGTCGCCCTCGATCGCCTGGTGCTGTCGCTTCAGGAGTGGCGGCGCTTCGAGTGGTTCGCCGCCTGGGCGCGCGCGCTGACCGGCCGCATCCGGCTGCCCGGCGTGCTGAGTGGGCACGGCGAGGTGCTGTTGCTGCTGCTGCCCCCACTGGCCCTTGTCGGCGTCGTCCAATGGTACGCGGCCGGCTACTGGATCGGGATCCCGGGCCTGGTGTTCGCAACCGCGGTGCTGTTCCTGTGCCTGGGCCCGCACGACCTCGCCCACCAGGTGAACGCGCTGGCGCGGGCGCTGGAGGAGGGCGACGCGGACACTGCGCGGCGCGTGCGCGGCGAGCTGTTCGACGGCTTCGCCACCGAGGAGGCCAGCCACTTCGAGGAGGAGAAGGGCGTGACCGCCATCGTCATCCACGCCAACGATCGGCTGTTCGCGGTGTTGCTGTGGTTCGCCCTGCTCGGCCCGCTCGGGGCGGCGCTCTACCGGCTGGCATCGCTGCTCGGACGCGCGCCGCGCGACCAGATCGGGCCCGAGGTTCGCCATGCGGCGCTGCGGCTGCGCTGGATACTCGACTGGATACCCGCGCACCTGACGGCGCTGAGCTACGCGCTGGTCGGAAGCTTCGAGGGCGCCTGGCACGGCTGGCGGCGCCACGCAGAGGTCCGCCACGGTCCGAGCCTCGATTCGCACGAGCGCCTGCTGGCGCTCACCGGCAAGGGCGCGCTCTACCTGCTGACCTCGGCGGGACTGGTGCGCCCGGTCGCAACGCGCGCGGAAGGCCACGGGGCCGACGAGCTGCGCTCGGCGCTGTCGATGGTGTGGCGGACGCTCGCGGTGTGGCTCGCCACGCTGGCGCTGCTGACGCTCGCGGGCTGGATGGGCTGAACGCCCGGCTCAGGGCTTGCGCTTGGCGGCGAGAAACAGCCCGTCGACGAGCAGGAAGGCAACACCGACGGTGATCGCCGAGTCGGCTAGGTTGAAGGCCGGCCAGAACCAGCCCGCGTAGTGGAATTCCAGGAAGTCGACCACCTCGCCGCGGAAGATGCGGTCGATGACGTTGCCCACCGCCCCGCCAAGCACCAGCGCCAGCCCGGCAGCCTCCAGCCGCGCCGCGGCATCGGCGCGCCGCAGCCAGACGATGAGCAGGACGCTGACGGCGAGCGCGAGCACGATGAAGAACCAGCGCTGCCAGCCTCCGCCGTCGGCGAGAAAGCTGAACGCCGCGCCCGGGTTGTAGCGCAGGGTGAGGTTGAAAACCGGCAGCACCGGTAACGGCTGGTGCAGATGCAGCAGCAGCTCCGCGGCAAGCTTGGTGAGCTGATCGGCGATCACCACGCCGGCGCTGAGCGAGAGCCAGCGCAGAGGCCAGCGCGCAGCGGGCATCAGGCGAAGCGGCGCGTTTCGCCGCCGCCCGCCACGTTCTCGGCGCAGCGCCCGCAGAGCTCGGGGTGTTGCGGATCGGCGCCGACGTCCTCGCGCCGGTGCCAGCAGCGCGGGCACTTGGGATGCGCACTGGCGGTCACGACCAGGGCGAGCCCGGGCACCGGGGTCTCGACCGC
>JBFKOE010000127.1:0-5717 GCA_041629015.1 Gammaproteobacteria bacterium | reverse complement strand
CGTCGGCGATGGTGATCACCTGCATCACCGCCGCGCCGCCGGGCCGCAGCCGGCGCCGCAGTATATCGTAGAACCGTCCCCAGTGCGCTTCGCCCACGGCCTCGAACATCTCGATCGAGACCACGCCGTCGTACTCGCCACGGGTGTCGCGGTAATCGGTCAGGGAAAAGTTGCAGCGCCCACGGCCCGCTTCCTTGAGCCGCTCGCGCGTATAGGCGAGCTGCTCGGTCGAGAGCGTGATCGCGTCGAGAACGCCGAGCCGATTGCCGGCCCAGTGCTCCGCGAACCCGCCCCAGCCGCAACCGATCTCGAGGAGCCTGCCGTCACCCGAATCACCCAGCAGCTCGAGCACCCGCGCGTACTTCGCGCGCTGCGCATCGGCGAGCGTCCGCGCCCCGGGGACGAAGAGCGCCGCGGAATAGCTCATGGTCTCGTCGAGCCACGAATCATAGAAGGCGTTGCCAAGGTCGTAGTGCTGGGCGATGTTGCGGCGGCTACCGGCGCGGGTGTTGTCACGCAGCCGATGCACCGCGCGGTGCAGGGCGCCGCTCAAGGCGCTGCCCGCGAAACTCGCCTCCAGCGCCGCCTCGTTGGCCATCGCCCAGTCGGTGACCTGCACCGGATCGTCGCAGTCCCAGTCACCCGCCATGTACCCCTCGGCCCAGCCCATCAGCCCGCTGTGCCAGCCACGGGTGATCGCGCGCCAGCGGTTCAGTCGGACCAGCGGCACCTGGCCGTCATCGCGACGCGTGCCCAGCGTCACCGTCTCGCCCGAGCGCAGCCGGACGCGCAGGGCGCCAACGCCGTGGCGGCTCAGGCGCCGGTCCAGCAACGCGAGCAGGGGATGCGCGGGACGCCTGCCGCGGAGTTCTCCGGCGTAGGATTCGCGTGAGATGCTGCTCATGGTCAAAGCTCCTTGATCAAGGGGGTGTCGAGGGTCTGCCCGCGCGAGACAGCCCCCGCAGGCGGTTCGGGTCTGGGTACCAGGGGGACGCGCTTCAGCCACAGGCGCAGCGCCTCGTAGTGGATGGCCGCGATCACCTTGAAGGTCATCAGTGGCATCGCAGCCAGTAGCCGCGCCACGCTCCAGCGCCCGAGCGCTCGGCGGGTGCCGAGAAACGCGGCGTTGAAGATCGACCCGGAGCGGTCGCTCTGGCGAATGCCGATCAGGACGCGCTCGCCCTCGCCGGGCGCCTGCAGGCGGAACTGATAGGTGCAGTCCATGGGCATGAACGGCGACACGTAGAAGCGCTTCTCCGCCCGCTGGCGCTGGCAGCTGTCCCTGTTACCGAGCGCGCCGACGAGATAGGTGTGCGACTGACCGAAGGTGTTGCTCACCTCGTGCAGAGTGGCCGTGAGCCGACCCCGGGCGTCGTAGCAGAAGTAGACGGCCAGCGGGTTGAAGGCGTAGCCCAGCATGCGCGGATAGCACAGCAGGCCCACGCGATCGGGCCGCTCGATCCCGTGGCCCGCCAGGGTGCGATCGACGTGATCCCGCAGTGGGGTGCCGTCGCGCGGACCGTGGTCACGGTCGTGGAAGCTCACCGGCGCCGGGCGGTTCCAGCCGAAGCCGGGCATGGACCGATCCAGCAGCGGCAGCTCGTCCAGGTCGATGAACCAGGCCGTGACCCGGTAGCGAAAACTGTGCGCCCGCGGCCGCAGCCTGCGGTGCACCACGGTGCCGTGATAGAGCCGCGAGCGCATCAGGCCGCGCGCGCGTCGGCCCGCGGGCGCCAGCCGGGCTGCACCGGGAGACGGTTGCCGCGGGGCGCCACGCGCCAGGGGCGCTCCACCCCGCCGAGCGCCTCGGCCACGGCCAGGCCCGCCTGCAGACCGTCCTCGTGAAAGCCGTAACCGCACCACGCGCCGCAAAACCAGGTTCCGCGCCGCCCCTGCAGGTCCCACAGCGCGCGCTGAGCGGCCAGGGCGCCGGCATCGAAGGCCGGGTGATCGTAGAGAAAGCTCGCCTTGATGCTGCCCACCGCCGGTTCCTCCACCGGGTTCAGGGTGACGATCAGGGGCTGCTCCGAGACCAGCCCCTGCAGGCGGTTCATCCAGTAGCTGACCGAAAGCGCGAGATCGCCGTTGGCATTGCGGCGTCCGAGGTAGTTCCAGCTCGACCACGCGGCCCGCCGTTGCGGCATCAATCCGGCGTCGGTGTGCAGCACCGCGCGGTTGCGCTCGAATCGGAAGGCGCCCAGCACGTCGCGCTCGCCCTCGTCGGCATCTGCCAGCAGGCGCAGCGCCTGATCGGCGTGGCAGGCCAGGACGACCTCGTCGAAGCGATGGACGTCGCCCTGCCAGTCGGTCAGCTCGACCTTGCCGGGCAGGCGGCGGATGCTGCGCACGCCGCGGTTGACCCGCGCCGAGGGCCCGATCAGCTGCACCAGGCGCTCGACGTAGGCGCGGCTGCCGCCCTCGACGGTCATCCACTGCGGCCGGTCGAACACTTGGAGCAGCCCGTGGTTCTCGCAGAAGCGCAGAAACGTCAGCGCCGGGTAGTCGAGCATCTGACGCGCGGGCGTCGACCAGATCGCCGCGCTCATCGGCAGCAGGTGCAGGTCGCGGAAGGCATCGCCATAGCCCTCGCGGCGCAGCAGCTCACCGAGCGTGGTCGCCTCGTCGAGATCGCGCGCATGGGCCCCGGCGCGGCGGTAGAAGCGCAGGACGTCGAGCAGCATCCCCCAGAACCGCGGGCGCAGCAGGTTGCCGCGCTGAGCGAACAGGCCAGCCAGGTCGGTCCCCGCGTACTCCAGCTCCCCGCGGTTCATGGAGACCGAAAAGGACATCTCGGTGGGTTTGACCGCGACGTCCAGATGCTCGAACAGCGCGACCAAGTTGGGGTAGCTGTCGGGATTGAAAACGATGAACCCGGTATCGACCGGGATGCGGCGCGAGCCCTCGCTGACCTCGACCGTGTTGCTGTGCCCCCCGAAGCGATCGTCCTTCTCGAACAGCGTGACCCGGTGGGTTTTAGATAGCAGCCAAGCGCAGCTCAGGCCGGTGATTCCGGAGCCCACCACGGCAATACGCGGATCTCTGTCAGGCATATCCTGTCCTCCTTGGCCCTTTTTACGCAGCCGGGGGCCGATCGGATCACCGCGGGCGGCCGCAGGCTGCTATCGGAGCGGGTGATCCGATCGCGCTCCAGGCGCGTAGAATGAATGTGAACGTGGTCCAAACCCGAGTTGCGGTGACTATGAGCGTGGGGAAGAGCGTGGAGTCGGAGGGAGCCGCAGAGCAGTGGTCGGAATGCCTGGCCTCGATCGCCAAGGACCGCAGCCGAGAGCGCTTCCTGGCGCTCTACGAGCACTTTGCGCCGCGCGTGAAGGCGCATCTGCGGGGACTCGGCGCCGACGAGGCGCAGGCCGAGGATCTGGCGCAGGAAACCCTGCTGAGCGTGTGGCGAAAGGCCGCGCATTTCGACGCCCAGCGCGCCGCGGCCAGCACCTGGATCTTCCGCATCGCCCGCAACCTGCGCATTGACCAGCTGCGGCGCGACGCGGCCCGCCCGGAGGAGCCGGGCGAGCCAGCGGCGGCCGAGGCGCCGGATGCCACGGGAGACTCCGCCGCGGATCAGGGGCGGGTGCGCGCTGCGCTGAGCGAGCTACCGCTGATGCAGGCGCAGAGCGTCTACCGCTCCTACTACCTCGGTCAGAGCCACAGCGAGATCGCCACGGCGCTGCAGATACCCCTTGGCAGCGTCAAGTCCAACTTACGCCTCGCCTTCCAGGCGTTGCGACGCAACCTAGGTGTGAACGTATGAGCATCCATCACCACCCCGACGATTCGACGCTGGTTAGCTACGCGGCCGGCAGCCTGGCACCCGCGCTGGCGCTGGTCGTCGACTGCCACCTGACCTGGTGCGCCCGCTGCCGCGAGCACATCGCCGAGGCGGAGCGACTCGGCGGCGATCTCCTGGAGGAGATCACGCCGCTGCCCCTGTCCGCGGCCAGCCGCGAGCGCGTGCTCGCCCGCCTGGAGGAGATCGTTCCGACCGAGGAGCCTGGCGACGAGCTGCCGCCGGTGGAGGCCCCGAGCGACAAGCTGCCGCCGCCCCTGCGGGCACTGCTGAGCGAGGAATTCGACTCGATTCGCTGGCAGCCGCTCGGCCCCGGCATTCGACAGATGCAACTCGATCGGGGCCGCGGCGGAGCCCGTCTGCTTCGCATCGCTCCGGGCACCAGCATGCCCATGCACGGCCACGGCGGCAGCGAGCTGACCCTGGTTCTCCAGGGCTCATACTGCGACGAGATCGGCCGCTTCGCCGCCGGGGACGTGGCCGATCTCGACCCCGGCGTCGAGCACCAGCCGATCGCCGACACCGATCGGCCGTGCATCTGCCTGATCGCGACCGACGCGCCGCTGCGTTTTCGCGGGCTGGTGCCGCGCCTGCTTCAGCCCCTGTTCGGGATCTGAGCCGGCGGACGAGCGGCGATCACCCGTCGCAGCGCCCGAGGCCCTGCGCTTCGATCAGCCTGCCGTCGGCCTCGCGCAGATCCACGTTGTAGATGTCGTCGAGGTAGCGCGCCTCGGCCAAGTAGCGCCGGCCGATCGCGGGCGTCAGAACGGCATCATAGCGAATCGCGCTGCGGGTATTGGACCAGAACGACGAGCTCGCGAAGGTGAAGACCAGCAGCGTCGGGCGGCCGGCGGCGATCGCCACCTCGGTGTGCGGCCGATCGAGCTCGACCGAACCCAGGTACTCCGTCTTGCAGGGCGCGACGATCCAGTGGACGTGCAGATCCGCGCGCACGTCCGAATCGCGGACCGTGGCGACGTGCAGGTTCTTGTCGCCTGCACCGCGATAGGTCTTGATCCCCGAGCAGCCGCCCAGCAGCACCGCCACGCCGAGCAGCCCCGCGACGACGCGGGCCGGCGCGAAACTCATGACTTGGTCATGTCCGGGCAGCCGACGTTCTTGCCGCTGGCCCAGCCCTTCACGCCCTTGATGAGCGGGTCGTGGCCCATCGACGGCCCGTAGAGGGTGACCTTGGTCTTGTTGCCGGCCGGGTAGGCGTCGGCCACCAGCAGGTAATAACCGCCGTCGGGCTCCTTCGACACCTTCAGCACGCCCTTGGCGTGATGCTGCTGCACGTGCAGCTCGGTCCGCTCCGGCGTGACCCTGACAGTGGGCTTGTAGTCGGTGACGATGACCTGGTAGCTCATGTAGGTGCGCGAGGTGGTGGTGATCGAAACGTTCAGGCACTTCGGCGCCATCTGCTGGAAGGTCTTGGACACGTCACGGTAGGCGCGCTCGACCTCGAAGGTCTCCACCATGGCGAACGCGGCGCCGGGCACCGCCTGGCGGAACTCCTCGGCGGTCTGCGGATGGCTGATGGCGCAACCCGACAGGTAGGCGCTCGCAAGGAGCGCGGCAACGGCGATTGTCTTGTTCATAGCTATCCCCTGAGCTAAGGATCACGAGGCCCTCGGCCTCGTGTGCCTGGGGCCCCTGGGAAATTCTCGGCCACGCGGCGGAAAACTTGATCCTCGACGCTCGGGAGCAGCGCCGGGCGAGGTACAGAGCTGCGAGGCAGGCAGCGCTCGAATCAGTAGGTGTGGCTGGGCTCGTCGCCCGAGGGCGGCCGGTAGGTCTCGTTGACCATCTCGCCGCCATGACACAGCACCGTGCACGAGCGCACACCGGTGTCGGTGTTGATTTCCCAGCGCGGGCGGGGCAGGCCATTGGTTGCCTGGACGTCCGGAGCGTAGTT
>JBFKOE010000126.1:0-5768 GCA_041629015.1 Gammaproteobacteria bacterium | reverse complement strand
GTGTTCTTGAGCCGGTACTTGTGGCGAATGCGCTCCGCCAGCGCACCGTCTGATCTCACGCGCCCGCCCAGCGCGCGCAGGCCCTCGAGCAGCGCGGCATGCGTCTGCGCAAAAAGCTCGCGGCTCTGCGGATCGCCGGTGTCGAGCAGCGTCCCGTCGGCGACGACCACGCGCATCGACTCCAGGGTGTTGTAGCTGTTCTGCGCGACCCCGCAACACATCCCGCTGGCGTTGTTGGCCGCGATGCCGCCGATCATGGCGGCGTTGATCGACGCGGGATCCGGACCGATCTTCTTGGCGTGCGGTGCGAGGTAGCGGTTCGCCTGCGCGCCGATGATGCCGGGCTGCAGCCGTATCAGGCTGGCGTCGTCGTTGACGTGCCAGGCCCGCCAGCCCGGACCGAGCTTGATCAGCACCGAGTCGGAGATCGCCTGCCCCGAGAGGCTGGTGCCCGCGGCGCGGAAGGTCACCGGAATGCCGCGCTCGCGGGTCGCGCGCAGCGTGCCGATCAACTCGTCCTCATCGTTGACGATGGCGACGATCTTCGGGATCAGCCGGTAAAAGCTTGCGTCGGTGCCGTAGGCCAGGGTGCGCAGCGGCTCGCGAAGCACGCGCGCGCTCGGCAGGAAGCCGCGCAGCGCGGCGTAGAGCTCCTGGTAGCGATCGGCCATCAGCCGCGCTCGCCGCCCTCGTCCTCGATCAACAGCACCACCAGTTCCCTCGGCCCGTGCACCCCATAGACCAGGGTCTGTTCGATGTCGGCGGTTTTCGACGGGCCCGAGATCAGGAGCGCGTTGGCCGGCATCTCGCGTTCCCAGCGCTGCTCGGTGACGACCTGGAGAAAGGTCTCGCGAATGTCGTCGGCCTCAAGCAGCGCGACGTGCAGCGGTGGCACCAGCGACATCAGGCGCGGCTCCTCGGGCGTCGGCCACAGCACGAGGCTGCCGGTCTCGGCGATCGCGCCGCGGGCCGTGGTCAGTGCCGCATCGACCCGGTGAAAGAGCTGATCGCGGAACTCGGGTGCATCGTCCTGGTAGCGCAGCAGCTGCGGCAACCCTGCAGGCGGGCTCTCCGAGAGCAAGCGTCCCGCGCTGGTCTCCGGCGCCACCAGCAGGTTGCGCGCGCCTCTCTCCGCCAGCAGCTCGGCGAGTCTTTGCGGCCACTGCGCGCGCCGCACCGGCAGCACCAGCGCGTGCGCGGCCTCGATCATCTGGCGGAAGCGCTCGATGCGCTGCACGCGGTCCCAGCCCGGCGCGAGCGCGCCCGAAGGCTCCGGGCGCTCGCGCGCGTCGCCTGCGGGCGCCGCGCGCAGTCGGGCCAGGATTTCCTCGCGGGCCGACTCAGCCATGGCCCCGTTCCCGGTCACGCATCAGCGCGTGCAGCGACTTCGGCGCCGGGCGCGGTCGCGTGCGCACCGAGGTCCAGCGCCGCAGCGGCCCCGCCAGGGCGAGCAGCGGGAAGAACGGCCGCGCCAGGCGCATGGCGAGCCGATAGAGCGCCGGCTGGGCGTGCACCGTGCGCCAGCCCGACCAGACCAGCGCCTCGCCGCGCCCGCGCAGCGCACCGGCGTCGCGCACCGAGCCCGGCGCGCCGCGGCGCCGCACCGCCTGGCTGCGCAGCTCGACCAGAATGTCCGGGATCGGGATGCGCACCGGGCAGACCTCGGCGCAGGCGCCGCACAGGCTCGACGCCGTCGCCAGGGTGCCGGCGGCCTGCAAACCCGCCAGCTGCGGCATAAGGATCTTGCCGATCGGCCCCGGGTAGACCGCGTCGTATGCATGGCCCCCGATACGCCCGTACACGGGGCAGTGGTTCATGCAGGCGCCGCAGCGAATGCAGCGCAGCGTCGGGCGCAGGACCGGGTCCGCGTAGATGCGCGAGCGCCCATTGTCGAGCAGCACCAGGTGCACCTCGCGCGGCCCATCGCGCTCGCCGGACCGGCGCGGCGAGCTGATCATGTTGAAGTAGGTGGTGATCGGCTGCCCTGTGGCCGAGCGGGTCAAAAGGCTGAGCAGCGGGGGCACGTCAGCCAGGCGCTCGACCACCTTCTCGATACCCATGACCGCGATGTGCACCGGCGGCGCGGTGGTGCACATGCGCCCGTTGCCCTCGTTCTCCACCAGGCACAGGGTGCCGGTCTCGGCAACCGCGAAGTTGACGCCGGACAGCCCCGCGTCGGCGTTCATGAACTTCTCGCGCAGCAGGCGCCGTGCCTGGGCGGTGAGTTCGGCGGCGTCCTCCGTGTAGTGCTCGCGATCGACCCGCTCCTGGAACAGGCGCGCGATCTGGTCCTTGTTCTTGTGGATCGCGGGCATGATGATGTGCGAGGGCGTCTCGTGATCGAGCTGGATGATGTACTCGCCGAGATCCGACTCCAGGCACTCGATGCCCTGCGCCTCGAGAAACTCGTTGAGGTGCATCTCCTCCGAGACCATGGACTTGCCCTTGATCAGCGTCCTGGCCCCGTGCCGGCGAAGGATGTCCAGCACGATGCCGTTGGCCTCCTCCGTGCCCCTGGCCCAGTGCACCGCGATCCCGTTGGCCGCGCAGCGCGCCTCCAATTGCTCGAGCAACTGCGGCAGGCGCTGCAGGGCGTTGGTGCGGATAGCCGCGCCGAGGTCGCGCAGCGCCTGCAGCTCCTCGTCACGCGGGAACACGGCCGCGCGCTTGGCCATCAGCCCGTCCATGGCGCGGCGGAAGTTCGCGCGCAGCTGAGGGTCGCCCAGCGCCCGGGTGGCGCGGGTCTCGAAGCCTCTCGACTCAGCGCTCACGGGTGCGTTCCCACAGGAAGCTGGCGATGTGATCGACCGCGGGGCCGGAGCCTTCCCGTTCGAGCACGCCGCCGATGTTCATCAGGCAGCCACAGTCCGCGCTCACCAGCTGCGCGGCGCCGCTGGAGCGCACCGCGGCGGCCTTGTCGGCGACGATGGCCGCCGAGATCGCGGCGTGCTTGACGGCGAAGGTGCCGCCGAACCCGCAGCATTCGCGCTCACGCTCCAGCTCCCTGAGCTCGACGTTGGCGAGCTGCCCGAGCAGCGTCTTGCTCTCCTGCGCGACGCCCATCTCGCGCCAGGCGCTGCATGAGGTGTGCACGGTGACCGACACCGGCTCGCCCAGGTCCTTCAGGCGCACGTCGAGCACGTGCACCAGGAACTCGGTCAGCTCGTAGACGCGCCCGGCTAGCGCGCGCGCCTCACGCTCCTCGGGCCGGCCGCGAAAGAGGTCCGGATAGTGGTTGCGCATCATCCCGGCGCAGGAGGCCGAGGGCACCACGACCGGCAGATCCTCGGGGAAGAGCGCCAGCTGCCTTGCCGCGACCGCGTAAGCCTCCTCGTGGTAGCCGGAGTTGTAGGCCGGCTGGCCGCAGCAGGTCTGATCCTGCGGAAAGAGCACGCGCACGCCCTCGCGCTCGAGGAGCTGCACTCCGGCGAGCCCCGCCTGCGGGTAAAAGAGATCCACCAGGCAGGTCGCGTAGAAGTACACCGCCTGCGGCCGCTCAGGATAGGCGCGCGCAATCATCGCGGGCAGGCGCCGATGGCGGATGGGCGGCCGCGGCTCATGTGTAGGCCACCGAGGGCAGCCAGGTGACCAGTTCGGGCCACCTGGCAACCACCACCAGTCCGATCAGCTGCAGGATGATGAAGGGAACCACGCCCTTGTAGATGTCGGCGAGGCGCACGTCGGGAGGGCAAACGCCCTTGAGATAAAACAACGCGAAACCCACCGGTGGCGTGAGAAACGAGGTCTGCAGTGCCACCGCCACCAGCAGCACAAACCACACGAGCTCGGGGTTGTCGACCACGCCGAAGCCGTTGACCTCGATGCCGAGACCGGTGACGACCGGCGCCAGCAGGGGCAGGACGATCAGCGTGATCTCTATCCAGTCGAGGATGAACCCGAGCAGGAAGATCACCACAAGGATGAAGGCGATCACGCCATAGGGACCGAAGGGCAGGCCCGAGAGTGTCGACTCGATCAACTGGTCGCCGCCCAGCTCGCGCAGCACCAGCGCGAAGCAGGTCGCACCCAGGAAGATCGCGAAGATGTAGGCGGTGGTGTTGAAGGTCGAGCGCAGCACCTCCTGGAAGACCTTGAAGCTGAGCTTCTTGTTGTAGGCGGCCAGCAGGGTCGCGCCCAGCGCGCCGACGCCCGACGCCTCGGTGGGCGTGGCCATGCCGGCGAAGATCGAGCCCAGCACCGCGAAGATCAGCAGCACAGGCGGCAGCACCGATTTGAAGACATCCAGCACCACCGCCAGGGTGATCTCGCGGCGCTCCTCGGAGAGCGGTGCATGGCTGGGCTTCACCAGCCCCAGCACAAGGATGTAGACGCCGTAGAGCGTGCCGAGCAGCAGGCCGGGAAACACCGCGCCCATGAACAGATCCCCGACGGAGAGCCCGAGCTGGTCCGCCATGATCACCAGCATGATTGAAGGCGGGATCAGGATCCCCAGCGTGCCGGCTCCGGCGATGGTGCCCAGCGCCAGCGCCTTGTTGTAGCCCTGCCCGAGCATCGCCGGGAGCGAGAGCAGCCCGAGCAGCACCACCGAGGCGCCGATGATGCCGGTCGAGGCGGCGAGGATGATGCCGATCAGGGTTACGGTGATGGCCAGGCCGCCGCGCACGCGCCCGAACAGCTCCTGCATCGAGTGCATCAGCCGCTCGGCGATGCCGGATTTGTCGAGCATCAGCCCCATGAAGATGAACATGGGCAGGGCGACCAGCACCCAATTGTCCATGATCTTGTAGATGCGGTTGACGACCAGCCCGAGGGTGAGGAAATCGAGCCCGGTAATGGTGTCGAAGTACTGGTCGGAGAGATAGCCAACGCCGGCGAACAGCACCCCCACCCCGCCGAGCACGTAGGCCACCGGAAAGCCGGTGAACAGAAACGCGATGAAGGTCAGGAACATCGCGATGACCATTACGTTGTTGATATCAAATTCCATGCTCTTGGCTCATGGTTAGGTGCCGTCAAAAAGCCGCGCGTGCTGCACTCGCGAGGCCTGCTCCTTAGCGGACAGTCGCTCAGCCGCGACTCAGTCCTCCCCCCTCACCAGCAGGTACACGTCGCGCCACAGCCGCGAGAGCACCGCGAGGGCGAGCAGACCGAAGCTGATGGGAATCACGCTCTTGATCGCCCAGCGCCAGGGCAGACCGAGCGGTGCGTCCGAACGCTCGCCGATGCGCCAGGACTCGCTGACGAAATCCAGGCTGTTGAAGAACACAACCGCGATGAAGGGCAGCACGAAGACGAGGATGCCGAAGATCTCCCAGTAGCGCTGGGTACGGCTCGAGAGGCGCATGTGCACGATGTCGACGCGGATGTGCGCGTCGTTGACCTGCGCGTAGGCGACGCCGAACATCACGCCGATGGCGTAGAGGTGCCATTGAAGTTCCTCGAGTATGACTAGGCCGTGACCGAAGCCGTAGCGAAGCACGACCTGCAGGATGATCACGAATACCAGCAGACCGTAGGCCCAGCAGATGCCGTTGCCGATCACGCGCACGGCGCGATCAATCTGATCGGAAAACGGCACCGGCTGTTGCGCCGCGGCGTTCGGACTCACACCCGCGCCCGTGCTCATGACTAACCCCCAGTGACCCCGGCGCGCCAACGCTGCGCCGCGGCCTCGATCGACGATGGAACCTGCCCGGAAATACCGCCCGTCGCGCCGCCGCACCTCGGGGCGGCCTGCCCGAAGGCGCGGAACGAGTCCGCGCCCTCGGGCCGATCAGGCAACTGTCACCGATTCAATCCTGCAGCGG
>JBFKOE010000125.1:0-5809 GCA_041629015.1 Gammaproteobacteria bacterium | reverse complement strand
GTCGCCGTGCTTGAGGATCGCCTTCTTGATCTTCTTGCCGTTGACCAGGGTGCCGTTGGTGCTGCCCAGGTCTTCGATGTAGGTGTTGTGCAGGGCGGTGACCAGCGCGTGGCGCCCGCTCACCGCGAGGTCGTTCAGCTGGACGTCGTTGCCGGGCCGCCGGCCGATGCTCAGCGTGTCGTGGGCCAGCTCGATCTCCTTGATGACGGCACCGTCGAGCGTTAGAACCAGCTTCGCCAACACCTTCTGCTGCCTGCTCTCCGTCGGCTCGGGCGCGACGCTGCCCGCCCCCTTGTTCTGCCGCCGATCCTGGTCGTTTCTCGCTGTCATTCTCGATCGTTTCCCGCTCGTTATCACCCATCCATCAGGATGGCTAATCGTACACTCATTCCAAGGGTTCTTCACAGTACTGCGCGAACTCCTCGCGGTTGGCCGCCTTGAGGTAGGCCTCGGTGCCGGTGATCAGCTTGGCGTCGAGCAGGCGGCGCAGGGCGCTGTCCATGCTCTGCATACCGAGCAGGCCGCCGGCCTGGATGACGTTCGCGATCTGGTCGGTCTTGCCCTCGCGGATCAGGTTCGATGCCGCGGCGGTGTTGAGCATGATCTCGATCGCCGCCACCCGGCCGCGGCCGTCGGCGCGGCGCAGCAGCTGCTGCGATAGGACGCCGACCAGCGAGGTCGAGAGGATGGTGCGAATCAGCGCCTGTTCCTTGGCCGGGAATACGTTGATCATGCGGTCGACCGCGGCCGCGGCGCCGTTGGTGTGCAGGGTCCCCATCACCAGGATGCCGGTCTCGGCCGCGGTGGCGGCCAAGTGGATGGTCTCCAGATCGCGCATCTCGCCGACCAGCAGGACGTTGGGGTCCTCGCGCAGGGCCGAGCGCAGCGCGCTGGCGAAGCCCGCCGTGTGCACCCCGACCTCGCGCTGGCTGATCAGGCACTTGTTGCGCTCGTGCAGGTACTCGATGGGATCCTCGATGGTGATGATGTGGGCCGTGCGCGTGCGGTTGATGTGATCGACCATGGTCGCGAGCGTGGTCGACTTGCCCGAGCCGGTCGGTCCGGTGACCAGGATCAGGCCTCGCCGGTACTCGCACAGGGCGCGGCAGATCGGCGGCAGCCGCAGCTCGTCCATCTGCGGGATGTCGCTCGGTATCACCCGGAACACGGCGCCGATGCCGCCCAGGTGGCGGAAGGCGTTGACCCGGAAGCGCGACAGCCCGGGCACGTCGTAGCCGAAGTCCACACCGTGGCGCTCGCGGAACGTCTGCTGCGCCATCGGCGGCATGATCTCGAGCAGCAGGTCCTCGGTTTCGTCGGCGCTCAGCTCGCGGTACTTGATGGTCACCACCTCGCCGTAGAGCCGGATTCGCGGCGGGTTGCCGCTCACCAGGTGCAGGTCCGAGCCCTTCTGCTTGACCACCAGCTCAAGAAAGCTGTCGATCCGGTGCTGGAAGGAGCTCGTGCCGGCGGGCTGGATTTCGGGCTGGCTGGTTTCCATGCTACTGGCCTACCAGGCTGACCGACGGCAGCAGGGTCGGGTCGGTGACGAAGCGCTGGAAGGGCTTCTTGTCCTGGGCGATGCGGTAGGCATCGTCCGGGTCGATGCTCTTCGCCTGCACGGCCTCGAGCAGCGCCTGGTCGAGCAGCTGCATGCCCTGCCCGCGCCCGGTCTGCAGCTTGCTCGGAATCTGGAACACCTTGCCGGTCATCAGCAGGTGCGAGATCGCCGGCGTCATCACCATGATCTCGCAGATCGCTTTGCGCCCGCGCCCGTCGGTGGTGCGCACCAGGGTCTGGCTGATCACGCCGCGCAGGTTCTGCGACAGCGAGGTCATGCCCTGGAGCTTCTGCTCGGCGGGCAGGGCGTCGATGATGCGGTCCAGGGTCTTGGTGGCATTGGCGGTGTGCAGCGTTCCCAGCACCAAGTGGCCGGTCTCGGCCGCGATCATCGCCAGCGTCACCGTCTCGAGGTCGCGCAGCTCGCCGACCAGGATGATGTCGGGGTCCTCGCGCAGCGCGGCGCGCAGGCCGTCGGCGAAGCTCTCCACGTGCACCCCGACTTCGCGCTGCACCACCAGCGACTGGTCGCTGGTGTGCACGAACTCGATCGGGTCCTCCAGGGTAACGATATTGAGCTTGCGGGTGTGGTTGATGTGACTGATCATCGCCGCGAGCGTGGTGGTCTTGCCGGTGCCGGTTGCGCCCGTCACCAGCACCATGCCTTGGTGCAGGCTGGTGAACTTGGCCACCACCGAAGGCAGTCCCAGTTCCTCGAGCTTGGGTATCTTCTCCGGGATCACCCGGAAAGTCGCCCCCACGCCGCCGATCTTGCGGTAGATGTTGACGCGGAAGCGCCCGGCCTCGGCGCTGTGATAGGAGAGGTCGAGGTCGCCGCCCTTCTCGAGCTCGGCGCGCTGCGCGTCGCTGAGGATCTCCAGAAGCAGGTCCTCGAGCTCCTCGGGGCCGAGGTCGCGGTAGCGGATGGGGGCGAGGTCGCCGTACAGGCGCACCACCGGCGGCATGCCCACCGCCAGGTGGACGTCGGAGCCGCCCTGTTCGCGGCCCAGCCTCAGGAAGGCGTCGATGCGCGCCATCAGGCGGCGTCCTCCTGCTGCAGCAGCGACGAGACCGCCCGCATCAACTCCTCGACGCTCTGGAAACGGTCCTCGGCCTTGCGGGCCATGGCCTTGCGGATCACTGCATCGAGCTCGGGCGGCAGATCGGGATTGGCCTCGCGCGGCGGCTTGCCCTTTGCCTCCATGTGCTGGAACAGGATGCCCATCGGGTCATCGGCCTGGTAGGGCGGCTTGCCGGTGAAGATCTCGTACATGATGATGCCGAGGCTGTAGATGTCGGTCCGCCCGTCGATCTTGCCGCCCTTGATCTGCTCGGGCGACATGTAGGTCGGCGTGCCGAGGATGATGCCGGTCTTGGTCAGCCGCGACTCGCCCTCGCGTGCCGCGGCAGCCAGCCCGAAGTCCACGATCTTCACCAAGTCGCTGTTGTCGATCAGGATGTTCGAGGGCTTGAGGTCGCGGTGCACCAGGTTGCCCTTGTGGGTCACGACCATGCCGCGGCAGACGTCGCGGATCACCCGCAGCCCGCGCGCGATCTCGAGCGGCTTGCCGGCCTTCATCTCGGCGGCCAGCGAGTGGCTGGCAAAGTACTCCATCGACATCGCGTAGGCCTGGCCGAAGGTGATGAAGTCGTAGATGCGGATGACGTTCTCGTGGGTGATCTTGCGCGCGTACTTCATCTCCAGCACGAAACGCTTGACCACGTCCTCGGTGGAGGTGAGCTGCGGGGTGATGAACTTGAGCACGATCTCCTCGTGCACCATCATGTCCTCGACCAGCACAACCACGCCGAAGGCCCCGCGCCCGATGTGGCGGATGATGCGGTAGCGGTTGGCGAGCACGTCGCCGGGCTTGAGCTTGCCCGCGTCGATGGTCTCCACCCGGGCCGGGGCTGTCGGCTGCGCTTCCGCGGGCGCCTCCGTGGAGTCCGAGGAGCCCGAGGAGCCTGAGATGATCGTGGCGTCCGCGCTTCCCTGGGAAAGCATCTCGTTGGTCAGCATCGATTGCGCGCTGAGCAAGGTGGAGCCGGTGCGCGCGCCCCGGTCGTGACCGGCCCCCGGCGCCGTGCTGATCCCCGAGGGGCTGGTGATCATCGACTGCACCGTGGAGTCGGCCAGGGCGCGGATGTCGTTGTCCGAGGAGTTGCACAGTTCCATGGCCGCCCGGCGGACCGCGTCGGCGTGCTCCTCGTCGCCCAGGGTCGAGAGCGCGCGCAGCGCCTCTTTGCGGATCTGGTTCTCCGGGCTCTTGAGGATCTCGAGCAGCGGCTTGATGGCCCGCTTGTCGCCGAGCTGCGCCAGCGCCCGGATCACCACCGGCGCGGCGCGGCTGTCGCGCTGCATGAGCTTGACCAGCGGCGGCACGGCGTGGGCGTCGCCCAGCGCCGCGAGCGCATCGACCGCGCGCTCGCGCACCCACCAGTCCGAGTCCGCCAGGGCCTCGATCAGGTAGTCGCGTGCGCGGCTGTCCTTGGTGGCGTTGAGGATCTCGATCGCGAAGCGGCGGATGAACTCGTCCTTGCTCTTGACCAGCGACAGCACCGACTCCACCACCCGCGGCCCGCCGATGCTGCCCAGGGCGTCGGCCGCGCGCACCCGCACCCACCAGTCCTTGTCGCGCAGCGCCGCGATCAGGTCCTGGATGGCGCTGGTGTTGCCGACCTCGTTGAGCACCTCTACCGCCGCGCGGCGCACGTACTCGGATTCGTCCTGGAGGATATCGAGCAGGTACTGGACCGAGTCGGTGGCTTGGAGCTGGATGATGGTGTCGATGGCCTTGCTCTGCACCGTCATGTCCGGGTCGCGCAGCATTCTGCAGATCGGCTCGACGTCCACCGGAACCTTCATCTTGCCGATGCCCGCCAGGGCCTCTACCCGCACCGCCTTGCTCGAGTCGGTGAGCAGCCTGAGCAGCGCGTCGCGGACCGGCTCTGTGCTGAAGCGCTGAATGATGCGCGCGGCGTGCAGGCGGATGATCGGGTCCTCGCTCTCGGTAAAGCCGATCAGCTCCTTGACGTTCTGGGCGCTCGCGACCTCCTCCATTATGCGGAACACGCCGGTGCGCGCTTCGGCCGGGATGCGCCCTACGATGAGCAGCAGCGAGCGCAGCTTGAGACGGTCCTTCTGCGCCAGCAGGATTCGCGACAGCAGGCCCTTGGGGCTGTCCGGCTTGACGTAGACGTCGAGCAGCAGATTCGGGTCGTAGCGCGTCCCCGCCATGAGCACCTTGGCCACGCCGTCGACTATGCGCGGGTCCTTGCTGGTCAGCGCCTCGGCGAAATGGGGCAGGGTGGAGTTGTCGAGGAAGGTGCCGAGGACCGCGACCACCGTGGCGGGCGTGCGCGTGTTTGCCAGCGCCTCGATGAGCTTGTCGGTGACCTCGCCGCCGGCCTGCTTCAGCTGCACCACGGCCTCGGCCACCTCGGGCTGCGTCGGGCTCTTGGCCTTGCTGATCGCCGTGATGGCCTTGCTTACGCGAAATCCGTCGAGAATACCCATGTGCTGGCAGTACGCGTCGCTGATCCTTGTGCGCGATTGCGGCCGTGGCGCCGGTTCAGCCGCCGGCCTCCTCGGTCACGCGCACGATGTAGCTCTTGTTGATCAAGCAGGCGGTGTCGCCCTCCAGGTAGAGCTTGGCGAAGCGCTCGTCGGGGAGGTTCAGGAAGTCGTAGAGGCGCGCGTTGGCCGGCGGCAGCGCGCGGCGCACCGCGCCCGGCAGCACCGAGCCGTCCATCAGGTGCACCATGCAGGTGAGCGCGCGAATCTCGGGCCCGGAAGGCGCTCGCTCGCTGTACTGGACGCGGGTGATGGAGTTCTTGTTGTAGAAGCGGATCTCTTCGAGCTCGTCGCGGCGCACGACGATGAATGGCGAGGGGTCGTTCAGGACCAGTGCGGGATCCTCGGGGCGCATGGTCTCGTACTCGAGCCCGAGAAACAGGCAACCCTTGACGATGCCCTCCGGGTGCACCCAGAGCGACACCTCCGAGAGCTGCTTCGGGACGACGAGGTTTTCCGAACCCATGGCATCCTCCTGATGAGGCATTCGGCGACTCCAGGCCCGCGATCTCCACGTCGAACTGAAGCCTTCGAGGCGCACGGCAACTGCCCGGCGGTCCGCGATGCCCTCGTGGTCCCCCGTGCACCACGGACCGACCCCCGGCGGCGAGCCCGAACTGCGCTGCCACCCTCGACGATCCGCTCGTGCCGCGCCCCCCGGGCCGTACGTTGCGC
>JBFKOE010000124.1:0-5819 GCA_041629015.1 Gammaproteobacteria bacterium | reverse complement strand
GCTGAGACCCGACGCCGCGGGCGCGGCGCGCTAGCGGTGGAAGGGGGCGCTCAGCTCGTGCACCGCGTCGACCAGCACCGCGACCCGCTCGGGATCGACGTGCTGGTGGATGCCGTGGCCGAGGTTGAACACGTGGCCGGTTCCGGCGCCGAAGCGCTCGAGGATGTCGCCGACCTCGGCGCGGATGCGCTCGGGTGGCGCGTAGAGGACGCAGGGGTCCATGTTGCCCTGGAGGGCGACCCGATCGCCCACCCGCGCGCGCGCCTCGTCGATCGGCAAGGTCCAGTCGAGGCCAAGTGCCTCGCAGTCGGTCTCGACCATGTGCTCCAGCCAGGCGCCGCCGCCCTTGGTGAAGAGAATCACCGGCACCTTGCGCCCCTCGACCTCGCGGTCCAGTCCGGCGACGATCTCGCCCATGTAGCGCAGCGAGAACTCACGGTAGTCGCGGCCGCTGAGCACGCCGCCCCAGGTGTCGAACAGCATCACTGCCTGTGCGCCGGCGGCGATCTGGCCGTTTAGATAAACCGTCACCGCGCGCGCCAGCGTGTCCAGCAGGCGGTGCATCAGATCGGGGCGCGCGAAGAGCATGCCCTTGACCTTGGCGAACTCCTTGCCCGACCCGCCCTCGACCATGTAGGTCGCCAGCGTCCACGGGCTGCCCGAGAAACCGATCAGCGGCACCCGTCCGCCGAGCTCGCGGCGAATGACGCGCACCGCTTCCATCACGTAGCCCAGGTCGTCCTCGGCGTCCGGCAGGCCGAGCGCCTCCACGTCGCGCGGCTCGCGTACCGGGCGCTCGAAGCGCGGGCCCTCGCCCTCGGCGAAGTACAGCCCGAGGCCCATGGCGTCCGGAATGGTGAGGATGTCGGAGAACAGAATGGCCGCATCGAGCGCGAAGCGATCCAGCGGCTGCAGCGTCACCTCGCAGGCGAGCTCCGGTGTCTTGCACAGGGTCAGGAAGTCGCCGGCGCGCTTGCGCGTCGCCCGGTACTCGGGGAGGTAGCGGCCCGCCTGGCGCATGATCCACACCGGCGTGGCATCGACGGGCTGGCGCAGCAGCGCGCGCAGGAAGCGGTCGTTCTTCAACTCGGACATGGAAGGCGCCCTTCGTTGGCCGGGCTCGGAACAGCGAGGCGGCAGGATACCGTCAGACACCCAGATAGTCGAGGATCGAACCGGCGGCCGCGCGCCCCTCGGCGATGGCGGTCACCACCAGGTCCGCGCCGCGCACCATGTCGCCACCGGCGAACACCCCGGGGTTGGTGGTCTGCAGCGGCAGGGCGCCGTCGCGCCCCACCGCGACCCGCCCGCCCGGGTCGGTGGCGATGCCGAATTCCGCGAGCCAGTCGGGGGGGCTGGGCTGGAAGCCGAAGGCGACGATCACCCGTTCGCAGGGCAGCACCTCGTCGCTGCCGGCCAGCGCTTCCGGCCGGCGCCGGCCGCGCTCGTCGGGCTCGCCCAGCCGAGTCTGGACCAGGCGCACCGCCTCGACCCGGCGGATGCCCATGATCTCCACCGGCTGGCGGTTCCACAGGAACTGCACCCCCTCCTCGCGGGCGTTGGCCACCTCGCGCCGTGAGCCCGGCATGTTAGCCTCGTCGCGGCGGTAGGCGCAGGCGACGCTGCGCGCGCCCTGGCGGATGGCCGTGCGGTTGCAGTCCATGGCGGTGTCGCCGCCGCCGAGCACCACCACCCGGCGCTCGCGCAGGTCGATGGGGCCGGGCGGCAACTGCGGCAGGCCGAGCGCGCTGCGGCTGCTGGAGATGAGATAGGGCAGCGCCTGGTAGACGCCGTCGAGCGCCTCGCCGGCCAGCCCGCCACGAATCGCCCGGTAGGTCCCCATGCCGAGGAACACGGCATCGAAATCAGCCAGCAGGGTCGCGAAGGCCACATCGGCACCGATCTCGGTGTGCAGGCGGAATTCGATGCCCATCGCCGCGAAGATCTCGCGCCGCCGCCGCATCACCCCCTTCTCGAGCTTGAACTCCGGGATGCCGAACGTCAGCAGGCCGCCGATCTCCGGGTGGCGGTCGAACACCGTCGGCGCCACCCCGCCGCGCGCCAGCAGGTCGGCGCAGGCCAGGCCGGCGGGACCGGCACCCACCACCGCGACTCGCCGACCGCTGGGCCGCACGCCGGAGAGGTCGGGCCGCCAACCCTGATCGAGCGCCGTGTCGGTTATGTAGCGCTCGATGGCGCCGATGGTCACCGCGCCAAAGCCGTCCTCCAGGGTGCAGGCCCCCTCGCACAGGCGATCCTGCGGGCACACCCGGCCGCAGACCTCGGGCAGGGGATTGGTCTCGTGGCAGAGCTCGACCGCGCGCTCCAGCCGGCCCTCCTGCGCCAGCTTCAGCCAGTGCGGAATGTGGTTGTGGACCGGGCAGGACCACTGGCAGTAGGGGTTGCCGCAGTGCAGGCAGCGCTGGGCCTGCGCGGCGGCGGAGTCGGCGTCGAAGCGGTGGTAGATCTCGCGGAACTGCACCACCCGCTCGTCGACCGCTCGCTTGGCCGGGTCGCGCCGCGGCACCTCGAGGTAGTGGAAGGGGTTGTTCACGCGCCCCCCCAACGCCGCGCCGGATTGCCGTGGAGACGCCGCACGCCGAGCCCTAGGCTGCCCGGTTCAGGGTGTCGAGCAAGGTCTCGATCTCCGCCGCCTTGGGCTTGACCAGCCAGAACCGCCCCAGGTGCAGGTCGAAGTCGCGCAGGACCTCGTAACCCCAGTCGCTGCGCGTGTCGGCCGCGAACTCGGCGACCAGCGAGTGCAGGTGCTCGCGGTAGTGCGCCATCGCCTCGCCGCGCAGGCCGCAGATGTCGATGAGCTCGTGGTTGTAGCGGTCGACGAAGCGCCGATCCTCGTCGAGCACGTAGGCCAGGCCGCCGGTCATGCCGGCACCGAAGTTCAGCCCCGTCGGCCCGAGCACCACCACGCAGCCGCCGGTCATGTACTCGCAGCCGTGATCGCCGAGGCTCTCGACCACCGCGAAGGCGCCCGAGTTGCGCACCGCGAAGCGCTCGCCCGCCTGGCCGGACGCGAACAGCTTGCCTCCGGTGGCGCCGTAGAGGCAGGTGTTGCCGATGATCACGTTGCGCCGCGAGTCGAGACCGGCCTCGGCGGGCGGGTGAATGACGATCTTGCCCCCGGCCATGCCCTTGCCGACGTAGTCGTTGGCGTCGCCCTCCAGGTAGAGGTGCAGCCCGCCGGCGTTCCAAACGCCGAAGCTCTGGCCCGCCGTGCCGCTGAAGCGCATCACGATCGGCGCCCCGGCCATGCCCTGGTTGCCGTGGCGGCGGGCGATCTCGCCCGAGAGCCGCGCCCCTATGGAGCGGTTGAAGTTCCTGATCGGGTAATGGAAGGCGCCCCCGGTCTTGGCCTCGACTGCCGGCAGCGCGTCGCGGACCATGCGCTCGGCGAGCTCGCCGCGATCGAAGGGGCGGTTGCGCTCCTGCTCGCAGCGCAGCGGCGCATCCGCCGGGGCGCCCCCGTCGGCCAGCAGCGGGGCGAGGTCGAGGCGCGCCTGCTTGGTGCCGAGCCCGGCCCGCGGCTCAAGCAGCTCGGTGCGCCCGACGATCTCGGCCAGGCTGCGCGCACCCAGCGCGGCGAGCAGCTCGCGAACCTCCTCGGCGACCCCGCGGAAGTAGTTCATCACCCCCTCGACCGTGCCGCGAAAGTGCTCGCTGCGCAGCGCCTGATGCTGGGTGGCGATGCCGGTGGCGCAGTTGTTGAGGTGGCAGACCCGCAGGTACTTGCAGCCCAGCGCGATCATCGGCGCGGTCCCGAAGCCGAAGCTCTCCGCGCCCAGCAGCGCGGCCTTGACCACGTCCAGGCCGGTCTTCAGCCCGCCATCGGCCTGCAGCCGGACCCGGCCACGCAGGTCGTTGGCGCGCAGCACCTGCCGGGTCTCGGCCAGGCCGAGCTCCCAGGGGCTGCCAGCGTATTTCACCGAGGACAGCGGGCTCGCGCCGGTGCCGCCGTCGTGCCCGGCGATGGTGATCAGGTCCGCGTAGGCCTTGGCCACCCCGGCGGCGATGGTGCCGACGCCTGCCTCCGCCACCAGCTTCACCGATACCAGGGCCTCCGGGTTGACCTGCTTGAGGTCGAAGATCAGCTGGGCGAGATCCTCGATCGAGTAGATGTCGTGGTGCGGCGGCGGCGAGATCAGGGCCACGCCCGGGCGCGAGTAGCGCAGCCGCGCGATGAGCTCGTTGACCTTGTGCCCCGGCAGCTGCCCGCCCTCGCCCGGCTTCGCGCCCTGGGCGATCTTGATCTGCAGGACCTCGGCGTTCACCAGGTAGGCGGGGGTCACGCCGAAGCGGCCGGAGGCCACCTGCTTGATCCTCGAGGTGCGCTCGGTGCCGAAGCGGACCGGGTCCTCGCCGCCCTCGCCGGAGTTCGAGCGCCCACCGAGCCGGTTCATGGCCGTGGCCAGCGCCTCGTGCGCTTCCGGGGAGAGCGCCCCGAGCGACATCGCCGCGCTGTCGAAGCGCGGATAGATCGCCTCGGACGGCTCGACCTCGGCCAGCGGCACCGGCCGCTCCGCCAGGCGCAGGGCCAGCAGGTCGCGCAGCGCCAGCGGCGAGCGGCCGTTGACCAAGGCGGCGAAGCGCCGGTAGTCGGCGGGCTCACCGCTCGCTGCCGCCCGCCGCAGGGCATCGACGACATCGGGGTTCCAGGCATGCTGCTCGCCGCCGTGCACGAATTTCAGCAGGCCACCGACCTGCGCGGCGCGGTGCGGCGAGCGGGCTTCGCGCGCCAGCAGGCGCTGCTCGGCCTCCAGGTCCTCGAAGCAGGCCCCCTGCAGGCGGCTGGTGGTGCCGGCGAAGCACAGGCCGATGACCTCCTCGTGCAGGCCCACCGCCTCGAAAAGCTGCGCCCCGCGGTAGCTGGCGATGGTGGAGATCCCCATCTTGGAGAGGATCTTGTACAGGCCCTTGTTGATGCCGCGGCGGTAGCGCGCGCGCAGCTCCTCGAGCGCGGGCGAGCCGGCGCCGGCGAACTCCTCGATCCCCGCGTAGGCGAGATAGGGGTAGACCGCGGTGGCCCCGTAGCCAATCAGCACCGCGAAGTGGTGCGGGTCGCGGGCGGTCGCGGTCTCGATGACCAGGTCGGCCGCGCAGCGCAGGCCGCGGGCGATCAGCCGGTGGTGGACCGCGCCGGTGGCGAGCAGGGCGTGGATCGGCAGCTCTCCTTCGCCGACGCCGCGGTCGCTGAGGACCAGGAACGCCGCGCCGTCGCGGACCGCGGCCTCGGCGCGATCGCAGAGCGCCTCCAGCGCGGCGCGCAGGCCGCGCTCCGCAGGATAGGCGAGCCGCAGGTCCCGGTGCGGCCAGCCCTCGGCCTCGAGCGCCAGCAGCCGCCGGAACTTGCCCGCTGACAGCACCGGCGAATCGGCCACCGCGCGCCGGGCGTGCTCGGGGCGCTCCTCGAGGGGATTGTGCTCGGGACCGAAGACCGTCTCCAGCGACATCACCACCTGCTCGCGCAGCGGGTCGATGGGCGGGTTGGTGACCTGGGCGAACTGCTGGCGGAAGGCATCGTAGAGCGAGCGCGGGCGCAGCGACAGCACCGCCAGGGGGGTGTCGTCGCCCATCGAGCCGGTCGGCTCCTGCCCGGTCTCCGCCAGGACCCGCACGACCTGCTCCAGCTCCTCGTGGCTGACCCCGAACATCTTGTAGTGAAAGGCACGCTCGCGCGCGTCCAGCCGGTCGCTGTCGGCGTCCTCCTCGGCGCCCTCCTCGATGCGCACGGCGTAGCGTCGCAGCCAGGCGCGGTAGGGCTGCCGCGTCTTGAGGCGGTCGCCGATCTGGCGCGGCAACAGCAG
>JBFKOE010000123.1:0-5870 GCA_041629015.1 Gammaproteobacteria bacterium | reverse complement strand
CGTTCGATCATGTCGTTGACCGCGTGATCGTAGGCCTCCCACTTCTCGCGGTTGCGGTAATCCTCCTCGGTGATCTTGTGCTGCTTGTAGGGGATCTGCTCGCGTGCCTTGAACCTCGCCAGCTGCTCGTCCTTGTCGATGTGGATCCAGTACTTGACCAGGACGATGCCGTGCTCGGCGAGCTGCTCCTCGAAGTCGTTGATCTCGGTGTAGGCGCGCATCCAGTCCTCCTGGTGGGTGAAGCCCTCGACGCGCTCCACCAGCAACCGCCCATACCAGCTGCGGTCGTAGATGGTGACGTGCCCGGCGCGCGGAATGTGGCGCCAGAAGCGCCACAGGTAGTGGTGGGCGCGCTCCTCGTCTGAAGGGGCGGCGATCTGGATGATCTGGTAATGGCGCGCGTCCATCGCCGGCACCAGGCGGCGGATGATCCCGCCCTTGCCGGCGGCGTCCCAGCCTTCCAGTACCACGATGCTCGAGACCTTCTTCTTCACCGCCTTGCGCGCCAGGCGTCCCAGCCGGGCCTGCTCCTGCTCCAGGGCGCTCCGGTAGGCCTTCTTCGCCAGCGATCGGGAGAGATCCAGCGCGCTCAGGACGCTGACCGGCCGCGCGCCCGGTGCCGGGGCCGCGATCGGCTGCAGGTGCGGGCGCGGCGGCTCGCGGGTGGCGCGGTTCTGCAGCCGGTGGCTGACCCGGTCGAGGATGTGCTGGCCCACGGTCAGGCCGCGGTAGCGGGGGTCGGTGCCCTCGACGATCGTCCACGGCGCCTCGCCGGTGCTGGTGGCGCGCAGCGCCTGCTCGGCGATGCCGACGAAACGGTCGTAGATCTGCAGGTGGTACTTGTCGGTCTTGGTCACCCGCCAGCGGGTCTCGGGGTTGGCCTCGAGCTTCTTCAGGCGGGCCCGCTGCGCCCGCTTGCTCAGGTGCAGCCAGAACTTGATGATCAGCGCGCCCTCGTCCGCCAAGGTCTTTTCAAAGGCGTTCACGCGCTGCAGTGCGGCGTCGAACTCCGCCGCGGAGGACTCGTCGTGCACGCGCCTGGCGATTGGGTCGCTGTACCAGGATCCCACGTACAGGCCGATGCGGCCCTTCGCCGGCAACGCCCGCCAGAAGCGCCAGTAATACGGGCGCTCGCTCTCCTCGTCAGAGGGCTCGCCGAAGGAGAAGGCGCGCAGGTAGCGCGGATCTATCCACTCGTTGAGCAGGTTGATCACCGCGCCCTTGCCCGCGCCGTCGACTCCCGACACCAGCACCAGGACGGGGAAATCGGCATCGAGCAGCGCGGCCTGGGTCATCAGCAGCTGCTGGCGCAGCTCCGGCTCGCGCGCCTTGTACTCGCCCTTGGCTACCGTGTGCCCCAGCTCGGCGACTTCGAACATGACATTCCCTCTTGTTCAGCTGCGCGCGGTGGCCCGCCGCGTCGAGTTTCGTGGCGCGACGGCGCGCTCAGGCCAACGCGCGGGTCCGTGCAAGCTGCGCTATTTTCGCCTCGCGCGCAAGCGCTAGTCGTGGCGCTTCACCGGGCCATAGGGGCTGTTGCGCGTGCGGTCGTGCTCGTGCATGCGGTAGTGCACGAAGGCATCGAGGTTGTCGAAGTGCATGAAGGGGTTGCCGCTGCGCTGCTCGGCGATGGTCGAGGATTCGGCGACCGCGTAGTTGTGCCCGGGACGGATCACCGTCTGCTCGGGCAGGTCGTCGCGCAGATGGCGCAGGGTGTCGTACATCTGGTTCGGATCGCCGCCGCGCAGGTCGCAGCGCCCGCAGCCAAAGACGAACAGCGTGTCGCCGCTGATCAACTGATCGCGCACCTTGTAGCAGGCCGAGCCGGGCGTGTGTCCGGGCGTGTGCAGCACCTCGATCTCGGTCTCTCCCAGGGCGACGCGATCACCGCCGTGATGCAGCGCCGGGCGCGGCAGCCCGGCGCCCCAGAAATCGGCCTCGGCCTTGAGCAGGTGCACCTCCGCGTCGCAGGCGGCCAGCAGTTCCTCGATACCGTTGACGTGGTCGTGGTGACTGTGGGTGAGCAGGACGTCGCTGATTCGCACGCCCTCGCGCTTTGCCAGCTTCAGCACTTCGGCGACTTCCCAGGCCGGATCGACCACCGCGCCGCGACCGCTCGCCCGGTCGTGGATCAGGTAGACGAAGTTCTCCATCGGCCCAAGCTCCAGGGCGTGAATGCGAAATGGCGCCTCGCTCATGCCGTGCCTCCTCGCGCTATTCGTCGAACACCAGATTCACGCGGCGGTTCAGCCGCCCCTTCTTCTCGATCTTGGCGACCCGCACTCGACCGATCTCGCCGGTGCGCGCCACGTGGGTGCCGCCGCAGGGTTGCAGGTCCACCCCGGCGATGGCGATCAGTCGCACCCGGCCCTGGCCGCGCGGCGGCGCCACCGACATGGTCTTGACCAGCTCGGGCTGGGCATCGAGCTCGGCGTCGCTGATCCAGCGGATCTCGAGCGGGTGGTCCTCGGCGATCAGGCGGTTGAGCTCCGCCGTCACCTGCTCCTTGTCGGGAGTCTCCGGAAGGTCGAAATCGAGGCGGCCCTTCTCGTCTCCCACCGAGCCGCCGGTCACCGGCGCCTCGATCACCGCCGAGAGCAGGTGCAGGCAGCTGTGCATGCGCATGCGGCGGTGACGCAGCGCCCAGTCGATGACCGCGTCGAGCTCTTCACCCGGCCGCGCGGCGGGCGCCTGCTCGGCCGGCAGGTGCAGGATTTCGCCCTCGCCGTCGCCCTTGCGGGTGTCCACGATCGTGATTTCGCTGCCGTCGGCGCGCCGCAATACGCCGCGATCGCCCGGCTGGCCGCCGCCCATGGGGTAGAACACCGTGCGGTCGAGCCGGATCCCGCGCTCGTCGATGGCCGTGACCGTGGCGCGGCACTCGCGCAGGTAGGCATCGTCGCGAAACAGTTCTTCGGTCATGGTGTCCCCTTCGCCGTCGTCGGTCCCGCGTGCGCCGTCCGCTAGCCGAGCCATTCGCTCCAGATCAGGCGCAGGGTGAGCGCCAGCGCCACCAGGATCATGGCCGGGCGAATGAAGCCCGCGCCGAAACGGATGGCGCTGTGGGCGCCGATCCAGGCGCCGGCCACCGAGACCGTGCCCAGCATCAGCCCGATGCCCGCATCGACGCTGCCGAGGGCGGCGAAGGTCGCCAGCGCGACCGCGTTGCTGATGAAGTTCATCGCGCGGGCGACGCCGGAGGCCTCGACGATGCCGAGCGGGTAGAGCGTCATCAGCAGTGTAGTCCAGAGGGTTCCGGTGCCCGGGCCGAAGAAGCCGTCGTAGCCGCCCAGCACGCCTCCGAGCGCGGCGCTCGACGCCTTCGGCGGCTCGTAGCGGACCGGGTTCTCGGCACGTCGCCCGAGGCCCCGGTGCGCGAGCAGATAGACCGCGGTGGTCGCGATCAGCAGCGGCAGGAACGCGGCCAGCGTGTCGGCGCTGAACAGGAAGGTCAGCAGGCTGCCGCTGCAGGCGCCGATCAGGGTCGCCAGCGCGGCGGCGCGCCAAAGGCGCAGCTTGAACAGGCCCTTCCTGACGTAGGTGAAGGCCGAGGTCGCGGTACCGAAGGTAGCCGCGCACTTGTTGGTCCCCAGGGCCAGGTGCGGCGGCAGCCCGGCGGTCAACAGCGCCGGCAGCAGGATCATGCCGCCGCCGCCGGCTACCGCGTCGACGAACCCCGCGGTGAAAGCGGCCGCCAGCAGCAGGACGAGGACCAGCGGCTCGAGGGCGAGTTCCATGCGCCGCTATTACCGTGCGCTCAGCGGCCGCGCCGGTAGCGCAGTTCCCAGACCGCGTGGCCGAGACGCCGCCCGCGGCGCTCGAACTTGGTCTCGGGCCGCCCGTCGCCGGGCGGCGCGAAATGACCCGCCCCGGCGCAGTTCGTCAACTCCTGGGTGCCGTCGAGCACCTCGAGCATGTGTTCGGCGTAGTCCTGCCAGTCAGTGGCGATCAGCAACTCGCCCCCGAGCCGCAGGCGGCTGCAGGCCAGCGCGGCCCAGGCCGGTTGCACCAGGCGGCGTTTGTGATGGCGCTTCTTCGGCCAGGGATCGGGGAAGAGCAGGTAGATTGCCGCCAGGCTGTGCGGCGCGAGATTGTGCTCGAGCACGTCGCCGGCATCGGCGCACAGCACGCGAACGTTCTGCAGCTCCCGTTCCGCCAGTCCGAGCAACAGCCTGCCGACGCCCGGGCGGTGCACCTCCACGCCGAGGTAATCGCATTGCGGGTTGCCCTTGGCCAGGGCGAGCAGCGTATCTCCCATGCCGAAGCCGATCTCGAGGTGCAGCGGGGCCTCGCGCCCGAAGACCTTTCGCGGGACCAGGATCTCGCGGCCGGCGTCGATGCCGTAGCGGGGCCAGAGCGTGGCCAGCGCCTGGCGCTGGGCCACGGTCATGCGCCCCTCGCGGCGCACGTAGCTGCGCACCGGCCGGTGTCCGGTTGCGGGGGGTCGCGAGGTGTTCATCCGGGGGCGGCTGCGGCCAGGGACAGGAAGGGTGCTATTTTAGGGGCTGACCGGGGCCGCACAACCGGCCCCCGGCAATCCGCCCCCTACGGAGACCGCAAGGCGTGGAGCAACTCGATTCCATCGTGCTCAGGTTGCAGCAGGACTTCGGCGACTTCGACCAGCCGATCTTCTGGGTGCAGCTGGTTCTGCTGGTGGCGGCCGCCTCGGTCGCGTGGATGGTCCACCGCTGGCTGGGCGGGCGCTTCGTCGGCGCGGCGGCCGGCCAGGGGATGCGGCGCCTGACGCGGCGGACGCTGCAGCGGCTGGCATTTCCCCTCGTCACCCTGAGCATCGCCTGGGTGTGCAAGGCGATCCTCCAGGCCCTGGACCTGCCGACGGCGATGCTGCGCCTGGCCATACCGCTGCTCGCCTCGCTTGCGGTCATCCGCGCCCTCGTCTACATGCTGCGCAAGGGCTTCGCGTCCTCGCCGGCGCTCAAGGCCTGGGAGCACGTGGTCAGCACCACCGTGTGGACGATCGTGGCCCTGCACCTGCTCGGGCTACTCGCGCCGGTGCAGCAGGGGCTCGACGGGCTCGCCTTCCAGATGGGCAGCGCGCGGGTATCGGCGCTCGCGGTCATCAAGCTGCTGATGTTCCTGGCGCTGCTGTTTACCGTCGCGCTGTGGCTGGCGCGGGTGATCGAACAGCGCCTGCAGCGCTCGCGCCACATGAGCCCGACGATGCAGGTCGGCATCGCGAAGTTCGCCAAGTTCTTCCTGCTCACGCTTGCCGCCCTGTTGACGCTGGACTCGGCCGGCATCGACCTCACCACCATGGCGGTGTTCGGCGGCGCGCTGGGTGTCGGTCTGGGCTTTGGCCTGCAGCGCATCGCCAGCAACTTCATCAGCGGTTTCATTCTGCTGTTCGACCGCTCGCTCAAGCCCGGTGACGTCATCACCGTGGGCAACACCTTCGGCTGGATCGAGGAGCTACGCGCGCGTTACCTGGTGGTGCGCACCCGTGACGGCGTCGAGACCCTGATTCCAAACGAGACCTTCGTCACCACCGAGGTGATCAACTGGAGCTTCAGCGACCGCAAGGTGCGCCTGCACGCACCGGTGCAGATCTCCTACGGCGACGATCCCGAGCAGGCGATTGCGATCATGGAGGCCGCTGCCAGGAATTGTTCGCGGGTTCTGCCCGAGCCGCCGCCCGTCGCCCGGCTGATGGGATTCGGCGACAACGGGATCGAACTCGATCTGCGGATGTGGATCAATGACCCGGAGAACGGGGTCGCCAACGTCAAGACCGACGTCAACCTCGGCATCTGGCGCGGCTTCAAGGAGGCGGGCATCACCATCCCCTTCCCGCAGCGCGACGTGCACCTGTTCGAGAACGACCCGCAGCCGGAGCAGGGGTAGCGGTCGTG
>JBFKOE010000122.1:0-5982 GCA_041629015.1 Gammaproteobacteria bacterium | reverse complement strand
CCGGGCCGTGCCTTGAGGCCCCCCGGGGGGCATGCGAGAATCCGCGCTTCGCGCCTGCCGCAGGGGTAACCATGACCGCAGAGATCATCGATGGCAAAGCGCTCGCGGCCCGCATTCGCGGCGAGCTGCGCCAGCGGATCGAGGGTGATCTCGAGCGCGGGATCGAGGCCCCCGGGCTGGCGGTGATCCTGGTCGGCGAGGATCCGGGCTCCCAGGTCTACGTGCGCAACAAGCGCCGCGCCTGCGCCGAGGTCGGGATACGCTCGGTTTCCCACGACCTGCCGGAGAGCACCACCCAGGACGAGCTGCTCGCGCTCATCGCCCGCCTCAACCGGGACCCGCAGGTGCACGGCATCCTGGTGCAGCTGCCTCTGCCCGCGCACGTGCAGACCGAGGCGATCATCGAGGCCATCGACCCGGCCAAGGACGTCGACGGCTTCCACCCCTACAACATCGGGCGCCTGGCGCAGCGTGTTCCGCGCCTCCGCCCCTGCACCCCCTACGGGATCATCCGCTTGCTCGAGAACGCGGCGGTGCCCTTGCGCGGGCAGAACGCCGTGGTGGTGGGCGCGTCGAACATCGTCGGGCGACCGATGGCGCTGGAGCTGCTGCTCGCGCGCTCCACCGTGACCGTCTGCCACAGCCAGACCCGCGACCTGCGCGCCGAGGTGGAGCGTGCCGAGATCCTGGTGGTGGCGGTGGGCAAGCCGGAGTTCATCCCCGGCGAGTGGGTGCGCGAGGGCGCGGCGGTGATCGACGTGGGCATCAACCGCCTGGCCGACGGCCGACTGGTAGGTGACGTGGAGTTCGCGGCCGCGCGCCAGCGCGCCGGCTGGATCACGCCGGTGCCGGGCGGCGTGGGTCCGGTGACCGTCGCCCAGCTCTTGAGCAACACGCTAACCGCAGCCGACTGGCTGCACGGCTGAGGCGAAGCGCCCGGCGCTCAGCCCCGGCGCCAGGTGGTGCCCTTCGCGCCGTCCTCCAGGACCACGCCCTGCGCCGCGAGCTCGTCGCGCACCCGGTCCGCGGTGGCCCAGTCCTTGCCCTTGCGGGCCGCGTTGCGCTCGGCGATGAGCGCTTCGATCTGCTCGTCGCTCAGGCCGCCGGGCTGCGCCTCACCCGCTGTGCGCAGGTACTGCTCCGGGTCCTGCTGCAGGATCCCCAGCACGCCGCCCAGGGCGCGCAGCTCCGCGGCCATCGCGCCGGCACCCGCCGCGTCCTCGCCCCGCACCCGGTTGATCTCGCGCGCGAGATCGAAGAGCACCGACAGCGCCTCGGGGGTGTTGAAGTCGTCGTCCATCGCGGCCTGAAAGCGTTCGCTGAAGGCCGATTCCGGCGCCTGCGCGCGCGCCTGAAGCCCGCGCAGCGCCGTGTACAGGCGGGTCAGCGCGCCGCGGGCCTGATCGAGCTGCTCGGTGGAATAGTTGAGCGGGCTGCGATAGTGGCTGGTGAGGATGAAATAACGCACCTCCTCGGCGCGATACCGCTCGAGGATCTCGCGAATGGTGAAGAAGTTGCCGAGCGACTTCGACATCTTCTCCTCGTTCACGCGCACGAAACCGTTGTGCATCCAGTAGCGCACGAAGGGGTGGCCGCTCGCGCCCTCGGACTGGGCGATCTCGTTCTCGTGGTGCGGGAACTGCAGGTCCTGGCCGCCGCCATGGATGTCGAAGGTCTCACCCAGGGCTTCGGTCGACATCGCCGAGCACTCGATGTGCCAGCCGGGCCGCCCCGGGCCCCAGGGCGAATCCCAGCTCGGCTCGCCCGGCTTGGCCGCCTTCCAGAGCGCGAAATCGAGCGGGTCGTCCTTGGCCTCGCCGACTTCGACGCGGGCGCCGGCCCGCAGGTCCTCGGGCCGCTTGCCGGAGAGCTTGCCGTACTCGGCGAAGCTGCTGACATCGTAGTAGACATCGCCATTTCTAGCGACGTAGGCATGCCCGGCAGCGATCAGGCGCTCGATCATGGCGAGGATCGCCGGCATGTGCTCTGTGGCGCGCGGCTCGCGGTCCGGCGCCAGCACCTGCAGCGCCTCGGCGTCCTCGTGCATGGCGGCGATGAAGCGCGCGGTGAGATCGCGGAAGTCCTCGCCGTTCTCCGCGGCGCGCTGAATGATCTTGTCGTCGATATCGGTGATGTTGCGCACGTAGTCGACGGCGTAGCCGCGGTGGCGCAGATAGCGGACCACGACGTCGAAGACCACCATGGCCCGGGCGTGGCCGAGGTGGCAGTAGTCGTAGACGGTCATGCCGCAAACGTACATGCGCACCCTGCCGGGCTCGATCGGGCGCAGTTCCTGCTTGTCGCGCGCCAGGGTGTTGTAGATTCTCAACACGTTTCGCTCCCCGTCATCCGCCGCGCAGCGCGGCCGCCGCGCGCAGGCGCGCCGCCACCCGCTCGGGCGGCATCAGCGCCAGCACCCGGGCCAGCTCTGGACCGCCGAGCTCGCCGGTCAGGGCCGCGCGCAGCGGCCGAAAGAGCGCCCTACCCTTCACGCCCGTCTCGCGCCTGAGCGCGGCGCTCAGCCCCTCGTAGTCCGTCACCCCGTCCGCGGCCAGGCGCGCCGCCGTGACCAGCAGCCGCGGCTCCGCCTCCGCGAGCGCGCGGCGCGCCTCAGCGCTCAGGGCCAGATCCTTGGCGAAGAGGATTCCCGCCCAGTGGCGCGCATCGCGCGGTAGTAGCACGTTGGGCCGCGCGGCATCGACGAAGGCCTCGCGCGCCGCGCCCGGCGGGCTCTCGGGCTCAGCCGCGAACCCCCAGGCGATGAAGTCCTCCGCGCCGAGTCGGTCCACCGCCACGCGCTGCCAGTGCAGCAGCTGGGCGCGGTCGAAACGCGCCGGCGCGCGCCCGAGCCTCTCGGCGCTGAACCCGCGCGCCAGCTCGGCGAACTCGAAGCTGCCCTCGTCCTCGTAGTGATGACCGAGGCGCGCCAAGTAGGCGAGCAAGGCGGCGGGCAGGAACCCCTCGCCGCGTAGGTCGGCGACCGTCGCGCTGCCGTGGCGCTTGGAAAGCGGCGCGCCGTCTTCACCGACGATCATGCTGATGTGCCCATAGCACGGCGCGGGCAACTCCAGCGCCTCGAGCAGCAGCAGCTGGCGCGGCGTATTGCTGAGGTGGTCCTCGCCGCGCAGCACGTGGCTGATGCGCATCTCGCCATCGTCGACCGCATTGCCGAAGAAGAACGCGGGAGTGCCGTCGGTGCGGCGCAGGATGAAATCACCGATCTCCTCGGTGGGGAACGACTGGCTGCCGCGCACCAGGTCATCGAAGACCACGCTCGACCCGCGTGGGACGCGAAAGCGCAGCGTGGCCGCCTCGCCCTGCTCGAGCCGCCGCCAGCTCGCCTGCGGCGCCAGGCGCGCGCAGCGCCCGGAGTAGCGCGGCGGTTCCCCCGCCGCGCGCTGGCGCTTGCGCTCGAGCTTGAGCTCGCCCTCGGTGCAGAAGCAGGGATAGACGCGATCTGCCGCGCGCAACCGCTCGAGGTGGTGCTCGTAGATCGCGCCGCGCTGCGACTGGTAGTAGTCGTTGGCAGGCGCATCGCTCGCCGGGCCCTCGTCCCAGGCGAGCCCGAGCCACTCGAGGTCCTCCATCAGCGCCCGTGCGTGGGCGGCCGAGCTGCGCGCCCGATCGGTGTCCTCGATGCGCAGCACGAACGAGCCTCCGCCGGCACGCGCGAACAGCGCGCTGAACAGCGCGGTGCGAACATTGCCGATGTGCAGGAGGCCGGTCGGGCTGGGTGCGAATCGCGTCCTGACCGGGCGCGAACTGGGCTCGGGCGGCATGGGTGCGGATGGTACCGGAAAGGCCTGAGGGCGACAAAAGCCGAACTCCGCCGGCGCCTCCCCCGAGGCGGGCGAAAAGGTCTAAAATCACGGGGTACGCCGGCCCCCCGGCGAGCGGGAAATCACCCACCCATGCGCTCGAGACTTCTGCTGCAGCTCGTCCCCGTTCTGCTCCTGTCCCTCGCGCTCGCCGATGCCGCCGCGCTCGCCGCGGAGCTCAACCCGCGCGTGCGCATGCAGACCAGCCACGGCGACATCGTCCTGGAGCTCTACCCGGAGAAGGCGCCGGTGACGGTCGCGAACTTCCTGCGCTACGTCGAGAACGGCGCCTATGACGGCACTCGGTTCCACCGCGTGGTGCGCGGCTTCGTGATCCAGGGCGGCGGCTTCGACGGCGACTTCGGGCGCGTGGTCACCCGGCCCCCGATCCGCAACGAGGCCGACAACGGTTTGCGCAACCTCGTGGGCACGATTTCCATGGCGCGCACACCCGACCCCAACTCGGCGACCAGCCAGTTCTTCATCAACCTCAAGGACAACGCACCGCTCGATCACCGCGGCAGAATGCCGAGCGAATGGGGCTACGCGGTGTTCGGCCGCGTGCTCGAAGGCATGGAGGCGGTGCGCAAGATCGGCAATCTGCCGACCGGGCCCGGCGGCCCCTTCCGTCGCGAGGTGCCACGCGAGGCGGCGCTGATCGTGAAGGCGACGCTGCTGCAATGATCCGCTGGCACGACCCTCAGTGCGGGCGATGAGCACGAGCCTGTTCGTCTCCGACATCCACCTCGACGCCGCCAACCCCGCGGTGGTCGATTTCTTCCTCGACTTCCTGAGCGCGCGGGCCCCGCAGGCAGACGCGCTCTACATCCTCGGCGATTTCTTCGAGATCTGGATCGGCGACGACGACCTCTCGGCGCTCAGCCGTGCGGTCATCGAGCAGCTTCACGCGCTCAGCGCCCAGGGCACCGCCGTGCACGTGATGACCGGCAACCGCGACTTCCTGCTCGGCGAGCGCTTTGCCGAGATGAGCGGCTGCCGGCTGCTGCCCGACCCCACGGTGGCCGAGATCTGCGGCACACCGGTGCTGCTGATGCACGGCGACACGCTGTGCACCGACGACACCGAGTACCAGCGCTTTCGCGCCACGGTGCGCACCGAGACCTGGATCGCGAGCTTCCTCGCGCGTCCGCTCGAGGCGCGCGCCCAGTTCGCGCGCGACCTGCGCTCGGCGAGCCGCAGGAAGTCCAGCGCCAAGTCCGAGGCGATCATGGACGTCAACCAGGAGGCGGTGCGCGAGGCCTTGCGCAGCCACGGGGTGCGCGACCTCATCCACGGCCACACCCACCGCCCGGCCATCCACACCCTGGAGCTCGACGGCGGGCCCGCCCGGCGCATGGTGCTCGGGGACTGGCAGGCGCAGGCGCGCATACTGGTCTGGGACGAGCGCGGCCCGCGCCTCGAGACCCTGGTCGCCGAGCCCTACCCGGCGCGCGCCGCCTCTCGCGGCGGCGACTGAGCGCTGCGCTCAGCGCTCGCGCAGCGCCAGCACCAGGTCCATGACATTGGTTCCGGTGGGGCCGGTGCTGACCAGGTCGCCGCTCGCGGCCAGGAAGGTGCCGGCATCCGCGGCGGCGAGCGCCTCGCCAGCGTCCAGTCCGCCCTGCCGCCCCCGCTCGAGCGTATCGGAATCGACCAGCGCACCGGCATCCTCGGTCGGCCCGTCGCTGCCGTCGGTGCCGGCCGCGAGCAGCCAGCAGCCTGAATGGCCCGCGAGCGCCTGCGCGGCGGCGAGCGCGAGCGACTGGTTGCGCCCCCCGACACCGGGCGCGGGTGGCAGCTCCACCGTGGTCTCCCCGCCCCATAGGTGCAGGGTGCCGGCCGGATGGTTAAGCAGCGTGTCCGCGCAGCGCCTGCCAGCCGCCAGCGCATCGCCTTCCAGCGGCGCCTCGTGCAGACGCACGGTCAGGCGCTCGGCCTGCGCGGCGCGTGCCGCGGCCTCCAGGGCGGCGCGGTTGCTGGCCACGATCCGCGTCTGGACGTTCCCCCGCGCCTCGCCCGAAGCCCCGGCGTCGCGGGCGCGATCGAGCAGGGCATCGAGCCACGACGGGACCCGCGGCAACGGCGCGCCGCGCGCGGGCTCGACCAGCGGGCCGGAGCCGATGCTGGCGGGATCGTCACCGGGCACGTCGGAGATCAGCAGCTG
>JBFKOE010000121.1:0-5993 GCA_041629015.1 Gammaproteobacteria bacterium | reverse complement strand
GGTTCTTGGCGATCGCGCCCTCGCCCTCGAGCACCTGCACCATCACCGGCCCCGAGGTCATGAACTCGACCAGAGGGCGGAAGAACGGGCGCTCGCTGTGCACCGCGTAGAAGCCCTCGGCCTGCTCGCGGCTGAGATGCAGCATCTTGGCGGCCACCACGCGCAGCCCGGCGCGCTCGAAGCGGCTGTAGATCTCCCCGATCAAGTTCTTGGTCACGCCGTCGGGCTTGACGATGGAAAGGGTTCGCTCAATTGCCATGCGCAGACTCCGTCGGGCAGCAGGGCCCAATGCGACGAGCCCGCGTTAAACCGCGGGCTCGAACGGGAAAACTCGACCGTTAAGTCTAGCGCCCATCGGGGCCGGGTGGCAATCGAGCGGCCCGCGCCCCCGGCGTCAGAGCGAAAAGCTCTCGCCGCATCCGCAGGTCGACGCCGCATTGGGGTTGCTGAAGCGGAAGCCCTCGTTGAGGCCTTCCTTGCCGTAGTCCAGCAGGGTCCCGTCCAGGTAGGGAAGGCTGCGCTCGTTCACCAGCACCTTGACCCCCTGGTCCTCGAAGACCACGTCGCCGGGATCCACGGCATCGACGATCTCCACCACGTAGGACATGCCGGAGCAGCCGGTGGTCTTGACCCCGACCCGCACCCCGACCGCATCGGCGCGCTGGTCCATGAACGACCGGACACGCTTCAGCGCCGATTCCGTCAACTGTATTGCCATGCCAAGCTCCTCGTCTTGCCCTACACCAGTTGGAACGCCGCGCGCCGCCCCGGTTCCCTTGCCCCGGGCACTCTCAGGGCGCCGCCCTGACCGGCGCGCCCGCCGCCCTCGCCCTCAGGCGGGCGACGTTCTCGACCGTCAGGCGAATGGCCTCGTCGACCTCCGCGGCGGTCGTGAAACGCCCGAGCGAGTATCGAATCGCGGCCCGCGCCAGTGCCTCGCTGCGACCCAGCGCCCGCAGCACGTGCGAGGCCTCGCCCGAGCCCGAGCTGCAGGCGGAACCGGAGCTCACCGCAAGGTCTGGCACCGCCGTGATCAGCGCCTCGGCCTCGATACCCTCGAAGCTGACGTTGAGGATGCCCGGGGCGCGGAGCGCCGCGTCGCCATTCAGCCATACTCCGGGCACCTCGGCAATTCCGCGCCACAGGCGCCCGCGCAAATCGCGCACGCGCTCGGCCTCGGCGAGCAGATCCGCGCCCGCCAGCCGCAGCGCCTCGCCCAGGCCGACGACCTGGTGGGTGGCCACCGTTCCCGAGCGCATGCCGCGCTCCTGGCCGCCGCCGTGAATCAGGGGCTCGAGGCTGAGGCCGCTGGCCGAGCGCAGGTAGAGGGCACCCGCCCCCTTGGGCCCGTAGACCTTGTGCGCCGAGATCGAAACCAGATCCACCGGCACGCGGCTGAGATCGAGCGGCAGCTTGCCCACGCCCTGGGCCGCGTCGCTGTGCAAGGGCACACCGTGGGCACGCGCGACGGCGCCCAGCGCGTCCAGATCCTGGGTCACCCCGGTCTCGCTGTTCACCTGCGCGATCGAGACCAGGAAGGTGTCGCTGGTGAGCGCCTGCTCGAGCTGGCGAGCGCTGACGGTCCCGTCGCTGGCCGGGGCCAGATAGGTCACCCGGTAACCCTGCCGCTCCAGGCCGCGGCACGGTTCCAGCACCGCGCGGTGCTCGGTGGCGCAGGTGACGAGGTGCCCCTCCCGCCTCCCCCCGGCCCTGGCCAGGCCCTTGATCACCAGGTTGTTGGACTCGGTCGCACCGGAGGTCCAAAGGATCTCGCCGGCGTCGCAGTTCAGCAGCGCGGCGACCTGCGCCCGGGCGCGCTCCACGGCCGCCTCCGCGCGGCGCCCGTAAAGGTGCGAGCGCGAGGAAGGGTTTCCGAACACACCCTGCGGTCCGAGGTGACCCGCCATGACCTCAGCCACCCGGGGATCCACCGGAGTGGTCGCCGCATAATCCAGATAGATGGGCCTGCCCATGGTCCGCTCAGGCCCCCAGGGCCAGCTGCCCGCCGCCGGCGAGGGAGTCGCTGAGCCGCCGCAGCGCAGCTGCAAAGGCATCGATCTGGGCGCGGTCGTTGCCCCGCCCAAGGCTCACCCGCACCGAGGTGTAGGCACGCTCGCGCTCTATCCCCATCGCCAGCAGCACGTGGCTGGGATCGGTACTGCCGCTGTGGCAGGCCGAGCCGCTGGAGACCGCGAACCCGGCGGCATCGAGATGCAGGGCGGTGGTCTCGCCATCGATCCCGAGCACGGTGAACATCACGGTGTTGGGCAGACGCTCGGCCTCCCGGGCCAGCACCTCCACGCCGCCGATTCCGGCTAGCCGCTCCTCCAGATAGTCACGCAGGCCCCGCAGCGACTCTGCGCTTCGCCCATCCTCGGTAGCCGCCAGCGCCGCGGCCCCGAAACCCACGATCCCGGCCACGTTCTCGGTGCCGGAGCGCAGCCCTCGCTCCTGGCCCCCACCCCAGAGCAGCGGGTGCAGGTCCACGCGCTTGTCGACGATCAGGGCGCCGACGCCCTTGGGGCCACCGAGCTTGTGGGCCGAGAGGCTCATCAGGTGCGCGCCGAGTGCGCCAAAATCGACCGCCAGCTTGCCGGCCAGCTGCACGGCGTCGGTGTGCAGCAGGATGCGGGCCTCGCGGGCCTGCGCCGCGATGGCGGCCACATCCTGCAGGACGCCGGTCTCGTTGTTCGCGGCCATGACGCTGCACAGCCGCAACCGCCCGCTCCCCAGCAATCGCACGGCATCCTGCGCCAGAACCCGGCCGCAGTCGTCGACGGCGAGGTGGTGAAGCTCCCAGCCGGCCCGCTCCAGCGCCTGCGCGGGCGCCAGCACCGACGGATGCTCCACGGTACTGACGGCCACCGCGCCGCGCTCGAGGCCGGCCGCCGCCCCGAGCAGCGCGAGATTGTTCGCCTCGGTGCCGCCGCTGGTGAAGATCACCTGCGCCGGCTGCGACCCAACCAGGCCCGCCACCCGCTCGCGGGCCTCGTCGACCGCCGCGCGGGCGCGCCGGCCCGGCGCATGCTGGCTCGAGGGGTTGGCGCAGGAAAGGTACGGGAGCATGGCCTCCCGAACGCGCTCGTCGAGGGGACTGGTGGCGTTGTGATCGAAATAGACGGTCATGGATCGGGCACCGGGCGGGCCCGCGGCAGCACCGGGATTGGCGTCAGGCCTGGGCCGTTTCGGCTATGGATCGCTGCGGCGAGCGCCGGTCCTGCGCCTCGGAGATTCGGCGCACGCCCTTTTGCTGCACCAGCTGACCGAGCGTGATGCCGCCCAGGAAATCCTGGATCTGGCGGCTGAGATCGCACCACAGCTCGTGGGTAAGGCAGGGCTTGTCGTCGTGGCAGTTGCCCAGCCCCCCGCACTTGGTGGCATCGACGTCCTCGTCGACCGCGGCAATGACCTCGGCCACCGCGATGTCCTCGGCCTCGCGCGCCAAGCGGTAGCCGCCCCCCGGCCCGCGCACGCTGCTCACCAGTCCGCGCCGGCGCAGTCGCGAGAAGAGTTGCTCCAGATAGGACAGCGAGATTCCCTGGCGCTTGGAGATGCCGGCGAGTGTGATCGGTCCGTCGGTGAAATGGAGCGCCAGATCCAGCATGGCCGTGACCGCGTAACGCCCCTTGGTCGTGAGTCTCATGTCGCTTCCTCGCCGGTCCGTGAGAGCGCGATTATCCCACAAACCAAAGCAAATCGCTCAATTACTGTCCCCGCTGGCGCGCTTGGGCTCCGCGGGAACGGCGCCCTGCGGTTTGCTCTCACCGGGCGCGGTGCTGTCGAGCTCACAGGGCTCGAGTTCCGGCACCGCGGTGCCGGGCTCGGCGCCGAGCCCGCGCAGCGCCTCGCACATCGACTCCATGCGCTGATCCATGGCGTGGATGTGATCGAGCATGCTGTTGATGGCGTGCGCGACCGGGTCGGGCATGTCGCGCGTGGTGCCGTAGGCGTCGAATCCCATCTTCTCCGCGATCGCCGCGCGCGCCTTGGCCTTGGCCGGGTCCACGTCCTCCACTGTCCGGGCCACCACCACGCCAGGCACGCCGACCACGGTGGCCTCGCTGGGTACGTCCTTGAGCACGACCGCGTTCGATCCGATGCGCACGCCGTCGCCGATCACGATCGGTCCGAGCACCTTGGCGCCGGCCCCGACGACCACGTTGTTGCCCAGCGTCGGATGCCGCTTGCCCTTGTTCCAGCTGGTCCCGCCCAGGGTGACGCCGTGGTAGAGGGTGCAGTCATCGCCGATCTCCGCGGTCTCCCCGATCACCACCCCCATGCCGTGATCGATGAAGAAGCGGCGGCCGATGCGCACACCGGGATGAATCTCGATCCCGGTCACCCAGCGCCCCAGGTGCGAGAGCATGCGCGCCGGCCAGCGCAGGCCATGCGTCCACATCCAATGCGACAGGCGGTGAATGAGCAGGGCGTGGATGCCCGGGTAGGCGGTCAGGACCTCGAAGCTGTTGCGAGCAGCGGGATCCCGCTCGAACACGCAGCTGATGTCCTCTCTAATCCGCTCGAACATTCTTGCGATCCCATGTTGTAGGACACCGCACGACCGCAGCCATCGGCGAGTCACGATGCCGGAGCCGAATGGTAGCAGATGGCCCCATGCACCGCAGGGCTAGTGGTCGCCGCGCCCCCGCCGCTGCACGGCGGTCAACATGCCACGCAGGATGTTGATCTCCGTCTGCTCGGGCGCGGCCCGGTTGAACAGGCGGCGCAAGCGCCTCATCACGTGGCGCGGGTTGACGGGGTCCAGGAATCCGATCTCGATCAGCGTCCGCTCGAGGTGCTCGTAGAAGCGCTCGCGCTCGGCGTGCGTCGCCGGCGGCGAGTCCGCTGCCAGCTCGATACCCGCTCCGGTCTCGCGCGCCGCCAGCTTGATCTCATAGGCCAGCACCTGCACCGCGGCGGCGAGGTTCAGCGAGCCGAACTCGCCGTCGGTTGGAATGTGCACTAGGTGACTGCAATGCTCGAGCTCCCGGTTGCTGAGACCCGCGTGCTCGCGGCCGAAGACCGCCGCCACCGGGCCGCCCGCGGCGGCGGTGACGAGCATCGCGGCCGCCGCGCGCGGCTCGAGCACCGGCCAGGGCAGGGTGCGCAGCCGGGCGCTGGTGCCCACCACGGTGACGCAGTCCGCCAGCGCCTGCCCCAGGTCCGGGTACACGCCCGCGCTCGCCAGCACGTCATCCGCGCCCGCGGCGCGCGCGCTGGCCTCGGCGCTCGGAAAGGCTCGCGGCTCGACCAGGCGCAGATGGCGGAGCGACATGGTCTTCATGGCCCGCGCCGCGCCGCCAATGTTGCCGGCGTGGGTGGTGCCCACCAGCACGATGCGGATGTTGTCGATCATCTGCTCTCGGTCCAGACGCAGCCCAAACGCAGAGGATAGCGGATCGCGCCGGACGCGCCCTGTACGCGGGCCAGGAGCGCTGCTATCCTTGCCCGCCCGCGCAGTCCAGGCCCAACCCCTCCAATGCACCCGATGCTCAACATCGCCGTTCGCGCCGCCCGCGCCGCCGGCAACGTGATCCTGCGCCATAGCACCCGGGTCGACAGCCTGACCATCGCCTCCAAGGCGCGCAACGACTTCGTCAGCGAGGTCGATCGGCTCGCCGAGCAGGAGATCCTCCGCGTCCTGCGCAAGGCCTACCCCGATCACGGCGTGCTCGCCGAGGAGTCGGGCGCGCACGGCGCGCAGGGAGAGTTCCTCTGGATCATCGATCCGCTCGACGGCACCACCAATTTCCTGCACGGCTTCCCGCAGTTTGCGGTCTCGATCGCGCTGCGCCGCAAGGATCGACTGGAGCAGGCGGTCGTGTTCGACCCGCTGCGCAACGAGCTCTACCCCGCCAGCCGCGGTTCCGGCGCGCTGCTCAACGACCGCCGGCTGCGCATCAAGCGCAAGGCGGGCCTGGAGGGCGCCTTGCTAGGTACAGGCTTCCCGTTCAAGGATCAGACCCATCTGGAGCGCTACCTGCGCATGTTCC
>JBFKOE010000120.1:0-6137 GCA_041629015.1 Gammaproteobacteria bacterium | reverse complement strand
ATGTCGCTGCTGCCGCGGGACGGCGACCCGCTGCACCTGCCCACCCACGCCCGCGAGGTGTTCGATGTCACCGGCGCCGGCGATACCGTGATCTCGGTGCTGGCGGCCGCAGTGGCCAGCGGGCAGGCGCTGGCGCAGGCAACGGCGCTTGCGAACCTGGCGGCCGGTATCGTGGTCGGCAAGCTCGGCACCGCCAGCGCGACCGTGGCGGAGCTGAAGCGTGCGGTGCACGAGTTGGAGGAATCCGGCCAGGGCATACTCACCGAGGAGCAGTTGCTCGAGCGGGTGCAGATCGCGCGCGAGCACGGCGAGCGCGTGGTGATGACCAACGGCTGCTTCGACATCCTGCACGCGGGCCACGTCGCTTATCTCAACCAGGCCCGCCGCCTGGGCGACCGGCTGATCGTAGCAGTGAACGACGATGACTCGGTGCGGCGCCTCAAGGGCAGCTCGCGGCCGGTCAACTCGCTGGCCGAGCGCATGGAGGTGCTGGCCGCCCTGGGCAGCGTCGACTGGGTAGTCGCATTCGGGGAGGACACGCCCGAGCGCCTGATCTGCGCCGTGCGCCCGGACCTCCTGGTCAAGGGGGGCGATTACCGGCCGCAGGACATCGCCGGTTACCAGTGCGTCAAGGACGGTGGCGGCGAGGTGGTCGTGCTTGGCTACCGTGACGGTTGCTCGAGCACCCGGATCATCGACACCATGCGAAGTTCCTGAGGCGGGATAGAGGCGATGCACGAGGCGATCACCCGGCAGATCGAGGAGTCCTGCGCGACCAAGCAGCGCATCGCCGCCGATGCCGGGCTGGTGGAGCGGATCGCGGCCGCGGCCGCGCTGTGCGCCGGCGCCCTCGAGTCCGGCCACAAGATTCTGCTCGCCGGCAACGGCGGCAGTGCGGCGGATGCCCAGCACATCGCCGCCGAGTTCGTCGGACGCTTCAAGATCGAGCGCCGACCGCTAGCGGCGCTGGCCCTGACCACGGATACCTCGCTGCTGACGGCGGTGGGCAACGACTACGGATTCGATGAGGTGTTTGCCCGCCAGGTCCTGGGCCTCGGTGTCGCGGGCGATGTCTTCATCGGCATCTCGACCTCGGGCAACTCGCCCAACGTGCTCAAGGCCCTGGCAGCCTGCGAGCAGCGCGGCGTGGCGCGCATCGGGCTGACCGGGCAGCGCGGCGGGAAGATGGCCGCCTTGTGCGATCCGCTGCTCAACGTGCCTGCGGAGGATACGCCGCGCATTCAGGAATCGCACATCCTGATCGGCCACATCCTCTGTGCGCTAGTCGACGAGCAACTCTTCGGTGAGCGCTGAGCCGCAGCCGGTGCGCATGGCGAGGGAGGGTTAGGGCGTGATTATCGTAACCGGCGGCGCGGGCTTCATCGGCAGCAATCTCGTCACGGGTTTGAACGCGCGCGGGCGCGACGACATCATGGTCGTCGACAACCTGGAGAACGGCGTCAAGTTCCGCAATCTCGCGGACCTTTCCATCGTCGATTACCTGGACAAGCGCGATTTTCTGGAACGGGTGCGGCGCGGGGAGTTCGCTTCCGGTATCGACGCCGTGTTTCACGAGGGTGCCTGCTCGGCGACCACGGAGTGGAACGGCCGCTACATGATGGAGAACAACTTCGAGTACTCCAAGGTGCTGCTCCACTTCTGCCTGGAGCGCGGCATTCCCTATCTTTACGCCTCCAGCGCGGCGACCTACGGAGGTGGAACCGAGTTCAGCGAGGAGCCGCGCAACGAGCATCCGCTCAATGTGTACGGGTATTCCAAGCTCCTATTCGATCAGTACGTGCGCAGGCTCTTGCCGAGTGCGGCAAGCCAGGTGGTCGGTTTTCGCTACTTCAACGTCTATGGGCCGCGCGAGGCGCACAAGGGCTCGATGGCGAGCGTCGCCTGGCACTTCAGCCGGCAGGTGAGTGCGGAAGGCCGCGCGCGGCTCTTCGAGGGCTCGGGGGGCTACGCGGACGGCGAGCAGCGCCGCGATTTCATCTACGTCGGCGACGCCGTGGACGTCAACCTGTGGTTTTTCGACAACCCCGGCAAGTCGGGCATCTTCAACGTCGGCACCGGGCGCAGCCAGACGTTCAACGAGGTGGCGCGCGCGGTGATCGCCTGGCACGGGCGCGGCGAGGTCGAATACATTCCCTTCCCCGAGCATCTGCAGGGCCGTTACCAGAGCTTCACGGAGGCCGATCTTACGGCGCTGCGGGCCGCGGGCTACACGGCGCCGTTTCGCCCGGTCGAGCAGGGTGTGCCGACCTATCTCGACTGGCTGGAGACTCAGCCCTGATCAGCTTGCGGGAAGGGATTCGCCCGCGACGTCGCTGAGGACCTCGCCGCGCTGCGCGCGGTGAAGCTGCGCGTAGAGGCCGTCGCGCGCCAGCAGCTCCTGGTGAGTTCCGATCTCCACGATTTGCCCCGCCTGCATGTAGGCGATGCGGTCGGCACGCTCGATGGTCGAGAGGCGGTGCGCGATTATCAGCGTGGTGCGCCCGCGTCGCAGCGATTCGACGGCCTCCTGGATATGACGCTCGGAATGGCTGTCCAGCGCCGAGGTCGCCTCGTCCAGCAGCAGGATCGGTGCGTTCCTGAGGATGGCGCGCGCGATCGCGATCCGCTGGCGCTGCCCGCCCGATAGCCGAATCCCGTTCTCGCCGATCAGGGTGTCGAGACCGTCAGGCAGCTGGTCGATGAATTCCATGGCGTGAGCCGCTCTCGCCGCCGCCGCTACCTCGGCCGCGTCGGCGTGGCCGAGCGCGCCGTAGGCGATGTTGGCGCGCACGGTGTCGTTGAAAAGGATCACCTCCTGGCTGACCAGCGCCAAATGGCGGCGCAAATCGCGGACGGCCAGTTCGGCGATATCGACACCGTCGAGCAGAATCCTGCCCCCGGTCGGCACGTAGAAGCGCGGGATGAGATTGATCAGCGTGCTCTTGCCGCTTCCCGAGGGGCCGACCACGGCGAGTGTCTCGCCCGGCCGCACGGTAAGGTCGATCCCGCGCAGCAGGGGTTCCTCGCCTTCGTAGGAGAACGACAGCGCCTCGAAGCGCAACTCGCCGGAAATCCGGTCGAGGCTTTTCGCGCCGCCGCTCGGCTCGGCTTCCTCGTCGATCAGGGCGAACACGCTCTCCGCGGCGGCGAGGCCCCGTTGCAGGTGCTCGTTGACCTTGGTCAGGCGCTTCAGCGGGCGGAACAGCAGGCCCATGGCGACGAAGTAGGAGACGAACTGCCCGGCCGTGAAGTGGCCCTGCGCGCCCTGGTAGGAGGCCACGTAGACGATCACGCCGAGGGCGGCCACGCCCACCACCTGAACCGCAGGGACCAGGAAGGCGGAGGTGGCGATCACTTTGACGTTGAGCCGGCGCAGCCAGTTGGCGATCTCGTGGTGGCGGCGACGCTCGTAGTCCTCACCGCCGAACAGCTTGACCACCTTGTGTCCGCCGATGGTCTCCTCGAGCACGTGGGTGAGATCGCCCATTCGGCGCTGCAGGCCCGTGTTCAGGGTGCGCATGCGCCGGCTGGCGATCTTGAGGACCGGCAGCAGCACGGGGGTGATGACCAGCACGATCAGCGTGAGCTTCCAGTTCAGATAGAACATCCACGCGAGCAGGCCGATCAGCGCCAGCCCGTCCTGAACGAATACGGCGAGTACCTCGGTCGACGCCTGGGCGACCTGGGTAACGTCGTAGGTGGACTTCGACAAGGTGCGGCCGGTGGTCGCGTTGGTGAAGTAGCGCGTGGGCAGAACCAGCAGGCGATCGAAAAGCTCGCGGCGCAGATCCATCACCACGCGCTGCGCGACCCAGTTGATTGCCACCACCCCGATGAAAGAACCGATGCCTCGAATCAGAAAGATCACCACCAGCGCGATCGGCATCCAGAAGATTGTCTGCGGGTCCTTGTCGATGAAGCTGCCGTCGATGACCGGCTGAAACCAGGCGGGCATGGCCGGCTCGGTGAGCGCGAAGATGACCATCCCCAGCAGCGACAGCGCGAATATGCGCCAGTACGGCCTCACGTATCGCAGCAGGCGCAGGTAAAGGGAACGGCTATTGGGCATGGGGTTCATCGCGCGGCGGATGGCGGGCAGTGTTGCAGGTTTCTGCGGGTGACGAAAGTAGGCCGCCGCGGCTCAGTACACTTCGGGTTGCCCAGCCGGCGGGTGCTTGAAGCGCTTGTGCACCCAGAAGTATTGCTCCGGGGCCAGGCGCACGAGCTGCTCGAATACCTCGTTGACGCGGCGTGCGTCATGCTCGATGTCGGCGCCGGGGAAACCCTTCAGCGCTGGCTGAAAGATCAGCTCGTAGCCGCCCCCGTCGGCGCGCCGGCGGGCGAGAAAGGGAACCACGGCCGCTCCCGTCATGGCCGCCAGCCGCGCGGTCGCGGGGTTGGTCGCGGCGGCCACGCCGAAGAAATCCGCGTAGACGCGGTTCTTGCCGCCGAAGGCCTGATCGGGCGCGAACCAGACGATCTTGCCCGCCTTCAGCCTGCGGACCATGGTGCGCACGTCGCCCTTAGGGATCGCGCGTTCGTAGAGCTTCTGGCGCTGAACGCGCAGCTGCGCGCCCATTGGGTCCTCGCCCCCCTCGCGGTAGGTTACGTCGATCGGGCGCAGCAAGGTGAGGAGTCTGCCGCTGATCTCCAGGGTGGTGAAGTGAGCGGCGAGCAGTATCACGCCGCGCCCCCGCGCGAGCGCGCCTTCGAGGTGCTCCAGGCCCTGGGTCGAGATCAGCGGTCGCAATCTGCGCTCGCTCCCCCACCAGGACAGGCCGACCTCGAACAGGCTGATACCCAGTGCCTCGAAGTGCGCGCGCAGCAGCGCCTCGCGTTGCGCCTCGCTCAGTTCGCCGAAGCACAGCCGCACGTTCGTTCGCGCGATGCGCCGGTGGCGAGGCGACAGGTGGCCGAGCGTGCGGCCTAGTACACGCCCGAGGGCAAGCTGCGTCCCAAAGGGCAGCGTAGAGGCCAGGCGCAGCAAGCCGAATCCCAGCCATCCCGGCCAGTGACGCGGCGCCCAGAGGCTGGATCTGCTCTGTGTGGATTCCTGGCTGGTCATTTGCACTGGGGTCGGTGGCGGCAGGCAGCGCGCGATTCTAGCCGCTCGCGCGATGACGCCTAAGCCTTGCGCGATTCGCGCCCGGACGCCCGTTCGGCGAGCACGCGATCGAGCATGGCCGTGACCTCCTCGACCGTGATCAGGCGCATCGCGCGCGGGTCGCGCACGCGCATGCCCCAGGGAAGCTCCTCCACCGGTTTTCCCAGCAGCTCGCGCGCCGCATCCGGGTAGCGGTTCACCGTCCAGCGACGGCTGCTGTAGGGCCCAGTGCGCTCGGGATTGGAGCTCGCGTAGAGACCGATCACCGGCGTTCCCGCCGCGCCTGCCATGTGCAGCGGTCCGGTGTCGGGGCCGACCACCACGGCGGCCCGCGCGAGGATCGCCAGCAGCTCTTTGAGATTTGTGCGGCCGACGAGATCGACTGGCCGGCAGTGCGCGAGCGCGCAGATCGCGCGGGCGAGCTCGCGCTCCGTATCTGCGGGCCCGCCGGTGAGCAGCGCGCGCATCCCGTGGTGCTGCGCGGCGTGATCGGCGAGCGCCGCGTAACCTTCGACCGTCCAGTTGCGCCAGTTGCGCGCGCGGTCGCTCGAGCTCGGGTTGATGACCAGGAACCCCTCGCTCCCGGTCAATTCGCGCGCGCGCGCCCGCGCCGACTTCGGAATGGGAATGTCCCAGCGTAGCACGCGCTCGCTCGCCCCGAGCGCCTCGGCGAAACCGAACATGGCGTCCATCACGTGCTGGCGCGGATGCGCGGCGATGCGCGCGTTGGTGAACAGCCACTGCCAGTCCTTGGCGCGGGCGCGGTCGTAGCCCAGTCGCAGATCGGCCTTGACGAGCAGGCTCGCGAGACTGGCCCGCAGCGCGACCTGCATGTGCAGCAGTACGTCGAAGCGGCGTCCACTCAGCGTGCGGCGCAGGGCCGCGAACGCGGCCGCGCCTTGGCGCTTGTCGAAGGTGATAAACTCCACGCCCGGCAGATCACCGACCAGCTCCGCCTCGACACGGCCGATCACCCAGCTGATCGCCGTCGAGGGCCAGCGGTGCTGCAAGGTGCGCACCACCGGCACGGCGT
>JBFKOE010000119.1:0-6194 GCA_041629015.1 Gammaproteobacteria bacterium | reverse complement strand
GGCGTTGAGGCGCTTGAAGTAACCGAGCGCCTTGCGGCCGATCACGCAGACGTCGATCTTCACGCCCTTGGAGTGCCACTCCTTCATCTCGCGCAGCGTGGCGCGGAACAGGTTGGCGTTCAGCCCGCCGCACAGCCCGCGGTCGCTGGAGACCAGGATGTAGCCGACGCGCTTGACCTCGGGACGATCGAGCAGGTACGGGTGGCGATACTCGGGGTGCGCCTGCGCCAGGTGGCTGATGACCGCCATCATCTTCTGCGCGTAGGGACGGGTCGCCTGCATGCGCTCCTGTGCCCTGCGCATCTTGCTCGCCGCGACCATCTCCATCGCACGGGTGATCTTCTGAGTATTCTGGATACTCTTGATCTTGGTGCGGATTTCCTTGCCAACTGCCATGACGGACCCTGCTTACCAAGTGTGGCTGGACTTGAAGGCCTCGACCAGTTGCTTCAGCGAGGCCTGCACCTCGTCGTTCCAGGCCGGGTCGGCGTTGATTTTCTCGAGCAGCGCGGCGTGCTCGCTGCGCGCGTAGGAGAGCAGCGCGCGCTCGAAGTCCACGACCTTCTCCAGCTCCACGTCGTCGACGTAACCGCGATCGACCGCGAACAGCGTGAGGGCCTGCTCGGCCACCGAGGCGGGCGAGTACTGGCCCTGCTTCATGATCTCGGTGACGCGCTGCCCGCGCTCGAGCTGCTTGCGGGTGGCCTCGTCGAGATCGGAGGCGAACTGGGCGAAGGCGGCGAGCTCGCGGTACTGTGCCAGCGCCAGGCGCACGCCGCCGCCGAGCTTCTTGATGATCGGCGTCTGCGCCGCGCCGCCCACGCGCGAGACCGAGAGGCCGGCGTTGATGGCCGGACGAATGCCGGCGTTGAACAGATCTGACTCGAGGAAGATCTGCCCGTCGGTGATCGAGATCACGTTGGTCGGCACGAACGCCGACACGTCACCGGCCTGAGTCTCGATGATCGGCAACGCGGTGAGCGATCCGGTCTTGCCCTTGACCTTGCCGTCGGTGAGCTTCTCGACGTAGGTGGGGTTGATGCGCGCGGCGCGCTCGAGCAGGCGCGAGTGCAGGTAGAACACGTCGCCGGGGTAGGCCTCGCGTCCCGGCGGCCGGCGCAGCAGCAGCGAGACCTGACGATAGGCCCAGGCCTGCTTGGTGAGGTCGTCGTAGATGATCAGCGCATCCTCGCCGATGTCGCGGAAGTACTCGCCCATGGTGCAGCCGGAGTACGGCGCGATGAACTGCAGCGCCGGGGAGTCGGCTGCGGCGGCGGCGACGATGACGGTGTGATCCATCGCCCCGTGCTCCTCGAGCTTGCGCACCACCTGGGCGATCGAGGAATTCTTCTGGCCGACGGCTACGTAGATGCACTTAACGCCGGTGCCCTTCTGGTTGATGATGGCGTCGATCGCCACCGCGGTCTTGCCGGTCTGGCGGTCGCCGATGATCAGCTCGCGCTGGCCGCGCCCGATCGGCACCATGGAGTCGAGCGCCTTGTAGCCGGTCTGCAGCGGCTGGCTGACCGACTGGCGGGTGATCACCCCCGGCGCGACTTTCTCGATCGGCGAGGAGAGCTTGGCCTTCAGCGGGCCCTTGCCGTCCATCGGCTCGCCCAGGGAGTTCACCACCCGGCCGAGCAGCTCCGGACCCACCGGCACCTCGAGCACTCGCCCGGTGCACTTCACGCTGTCGCCCTCGGAGAGCTTCTTGTAGTCGCCCAGAACCACCGCGCCGACCGAGTCGCGCTCGAGGTTCAGCGCCAGGCCGAAGACGTCGCCCGGGAACTCGAGCATCTCGTAGGACATGACGTCGGCCAGTCCGTGGATGCGCACGATGCCGTCGGTGAGGCTGACGATGGTGCCTTCGGTGCGCGCCTCGGTGGCGGCCTGGAAATTCTTGATGCGCTCTTTGATCAGCTCGCTGATCTCGGAAGGATTGAGTTGCGTCGCCATCGTGTGAGTACCCTTGTCTCTAAGCTTGCGTCTTCTAGCTGCCCAGCCCGGCGGCCAAGCGCTGTAGCTTGCCGCGTGCCGAACCGTCGATTAACAGATCCCCGGCCCGCACGACGGCGCCGCCGATCAGCGTCTCGTCGACCGTGCAGGTCAGGTTCACCTCGCGCCCCAGGCGCTTCTTCAGTGCCGCCGCGATCTTCTGCTGCTGCGCATCGCTGAGCGCGCGCGCCGAGATCACCGCGGCGTCGATACGGCCCTCGTGCTCGGCGCGCAGCTTCTCGTAGAGCGCGGCGAGCTCGGGGATGATGTCGAGCCTGCGGTTGGCGGCCAGCACCCGCACGAGGTTGCGGCAGGGCTCGTCGAATCGCTCGCCGCCGATCTCCGCCAACAGCTCGGCGATCTCGCCGCGGCCCAGCCGCGGGCTGTTGACGACCTGCCAGACCTCCTCGATCGACACCGCTTCGACCAGCACGGCCAGCATCTCGGACCAGCGATCGAGCGCCTTGGTGTCGCGCGCCAGTTCGAACACCGCCTGGGCGTAGGGTCGAGCCAGCGTGACTTGTTCGGCCATGGCGCTTACAGGCCTCCGGCCAGCTCGTTCAGCAGGTCATCATGGGCCTTGTCGTCGATCTCGCGGCCCAGCACCTTGCCGGCGCCGGCCACCGCCAGCGCGACCACCTGCTTGCGCAGGCCCTCGCGGGCGCGATTGACCTCCTGGTCGATCTCGGCCTTGGCGGCATCGAGCAGCCGATCGCCCTCCTTGCGCGCCTGCTGCTTGGAGTCCTCGACGATCTCCGAGGCGCGGCGCTCGGCCTGGGCAATGATCTCCTGCGCCTTCTCCTTAGCCTGGCGCAGCTTCTCGGCCGAGCGCTGCTCGGCCAGCTGCTGCTCGTGCTGGCCGCGCTCCGCGGCCGCGAGGCCGTCGGCGATGCGCTTTTTGCGTTCCTCGAGCGCGTTGACGATCGGCGGCCAGATGAACTTCATGCAGAACCACACGAAGACGGCGAACGCCAGGCTCTGCCCGATCAGCGTCAGATTGATGTTCATGACCTAGTCTCGGTTTGCAGGTACGAGGGGGTTATCGCGTAGCCTCGGCCCGTCAGCCCGCCACCGCGAACAGCACGTAGAAGGCGATACCGACCGCGATCATGGGCACCGCGTCGACCAGGCCCATGACGATGAAGAACTGGGTGCGCAGCATCGGGATCAGCTCCGGCTGGCGCGCGGCGCCCTCGAGGAAACGGCCACCGAGAATGCCGATGCCAACCGCGGCACCCAGAGCGCCCAGGCCCATCATCAGGGCACCGGCGATGAACAGCAACGCTTGCTCCATTTTTCTCTCCTTACGCTGAATTAAGTGGCCGCAACGACCGTACGATCAGTGATCGGGGACGTGGTGCGCCATGTCCAGGTAGACGATGGTCAGCACCATGAAGATAAAGGCCTGCAGGGTGATGATCAGGACGTGGAACACCGCCCATGCCCATTGCAGAACACCGCCGAATACGCCGAGCACCAGGCCGGCGTTGTACATCAAAGCGATCAGGATGAAGATCATCTCGCCGGCGTAGAGGTTGCCGAACAGGCGCAGCGAGTGCGAGACCGGCTTGGCGAGCAGGTTCACGCCTTCGAGCAGGAGATTGACCGGAATGAACAGCAGCTTCACCACCGGGTTCTTGCTCTCGAAGGGGTGCAGCGTGAGCTCGGCGGCGAACCCGCCCGGGCCCTTCATCTTGATGCTGTAGTAGAGCACCAGCGCGAACACAGGCAGCGACATGCCGAAGGTCGCGTTGGGGTCGGTGCTCGGCACCACCTTGAGGTAAGGCACGCCCATCGCCGCGGCCACCTCGGGCAGCCAGTCGACCGGCACCAGGTCCATGAGGTTCTGCAGGAAGATCCAGATGAACAAGGTCAGCGCCAGCGGCGCGACCATGGCGTTCTTGCCGCTGAAGGAGCCGCGCACGTTGTCGTTGATGAAATCGATGATCCACTCGACGAAGTTGAGCAGGCCGCTCGGCGTGTCCGCGGTCGCTCGCCGCGCCGCCTTGTGGAACAGCCAGAGGAACAACACCCCGAGTACGATCGAGAAGAACATGGTGTCGAGGTGGATGGCCCAGAAGCCCATTTCCCTGGCTTCCTGGGCGCCGTGGGCGATGCCCCAGGTGCCGTCCGGGTGGCGGCCGAAGGTGAGGTTCTGCAGGTGGTGCTTGATGTAGCCGGAAGCTGTGAGGGTTTCGCCTTCAACCGCCATCGTTTCCACTCGCACGCGTTGTTGGTGTACCGAGGCCGAAAAGCGCAGCCAGTCCTATCACGAAGCCGATGAGCATCGGCAGCGGGGTCAACTCCAGCAACCCCATGCCCAGCGCGAACAGCAGCGCGATCGCCGCGTAGCGTTCCAGCGCCGAGCGGACCAGAAACCCGAGGCTCTGGTGCGCGTCCAGGCCGACGGCCCGGTCGGCTTGGCTCGACCGCCAGGCCAGCAGCGCCGAGTTGGTCAGCGCGATCGCCCCGCCGTAGAGCGCCGCGAGCGCCTCGCTGCCACCCCGCAGGGCAAAATAAATCGCTGCCACCGCGACCACCAGCACGGCCTGCACGATGAGCAGCCTGCCGCTCAGAGCCGAGCTGCCCAATCTCACAGGCGGCGGCCCCGGACCGCGGGACAACGAGGTGACACTTGGAGCAAGCGGCAACGCCCCAGTCCGCTTGCGGGCCGCGAAGTATAAGTGCAGGGCCCCAAGGGGTCAATGATGGGCCTATAGAAATGACTCATGTCGCGGGATGTTTGCGGTCATCTTGCGGCCAATGACCCTGATCTTGCGGGGAATTGCGGCCCTCGGCGGAGCCGCGCTCAGCGCAGGTGGGAGAGAATCCCCTCCAGCTCCTCGACGCTGTTGTACTGGATGAGCAGCCGACCCTTGCCGCCGGCTGCATGCTGAATGCTCACCCGAGCGCCGAGGCGCTCGGCGAGCTCCTGCTCCAGGCGCAGCACATCCGGGTCGACCCGCCGCGCCGGCGCGGGCGCGCCCTCGGCCTGCTTCAGCAGCCGGCGCACCAGCGCCTCGGTCTCGCGCACCGACAGGCCGCGCGCGGCCACCTTGCGCGCCGCCGCGCTCTGCGGCGCGCCCGTCAGCCCGAGCAGCGCGCGCGCATGGCCCATCTCCAGCTCGCCGGCCACGACCAGCGCCTTGACGTCCTCGTTGAGCTCGAGCAGGCGCAGCAGGTTGGAGACCGCCGCGCGCGAGCGGCCGACCGCGTCGGCGGCCTGCTGGTGGGTCATCTCGAACTCGTCGATCAGGCGCTGCAGCGCCCCGGCCTCCTCGAGCGGGTTGAGGTTCTCGCGCTGGATGTTCTCGATCAGGGCCATGGCGATGGCCGCCTGGTCCGGAACGTCGCGCACCACAGCGGGCAGGTCGGAGAGCCCGGCCAGCTGGGCCGCGCGCCAGCGGCGCTCGCCGGCGATGATCTCGAAACGGCCGCCGCCGACGGGACGCACCACGATCGGCTGCACCACGCCCTGGGCCTTGATCGAGGCCGCGAGGTCCTCGAGCGATTCCGGGTGCATGTCCTGGCGCGGCTGGTACTTGCCGCGCTGGATGAGGTCGATGTCGAGCGCGCGCAACTCGCCCTCGGCGCCCGATGGGCCGCCGTCGCCGGAACCCACGCCCGCCAGCAGGGCGTCGAGCCCCCTTCCCAAGCCGCGCTTCTTCGCCGCCATCGGCCGCATGCTCCTCAGAGGATGGGCGGGATCAGCCCGCCAGCTCCAACGGCATCACCTTCTCGCCGGCCCGCTGCAGGATCTCCTTGGCCAGCGCGAGATAGGCCAGCGAGCCGCTCGAGGTACGGTCGTAGAGCAGCACCGGCACGCCGTGGCTGGGCGCCTCCGCCAGGCGCACGTTGCGCGGCACGACGGTGCGGAACACCTGCTCGCCGAAGTGGCTCACCAGCTGCTCGGCGACGTCGCCGGAGAGGTTGTTGCGCGGATCGAACATGGTGCGCAGCAGTCCGTCGATCCGCAGCTCGGGGTTGAGGCCGTGGCGGATCTTCTCGATGGTCTGCAACAGGGCGGTGAGCCCCTCGAGCGCGTAGTACTCGCACTGCATCGGGATCAGCACGCCCTGGGCGGCCACCAGCGCGTTGACGGTGAGCATGTTCAGCGCCGGCGGGCAGTCGACGATCACGAAGTCGAACTGCTCGTGCACCGGCGCCAGCGCCCGGCGCAGCCGGCTCTCGCGCTCCGG
>JBFKOE010000118.1:0-6248 GCA_041629015.1 Gammaproteobacteria bacterium | reverse complement strand
GGGCGTGGATTTCGCCGCCCGCTTCGAGACCATGTACGGCTATCTCAAGCAGGACAAGCGGCGCATGGGGGTCAACGAGGGCGCGCGGCTCGATGCGGGGATGCGGATCTCGAATTGCGGTCACGTCAGCGAGCGCATCATCGCCTGCGCGCTGGGGGGGCGAAACTACCTGTTCCTGCGCTCGTCGCCGGGCTGAACCGGACTCGGTGAACAGGGAGCGCGCCGCGCCCAGCGGCAGCCGCGGCAGAGGCCGACGAGGGCCTGCCGCGGCGCCGGGCTACTGCAGGTTCTTCAGGTAATCGATGATCTCTTTTCGCTCCTCGGGGTCCGCGACCTTGTAGGTCTTGGTCGAGCCCGGAGCGAACTTGTTGGCATCGGCGAGGAATTCGTCGAGATCCTGTTCGGTCCACTTGCCACCCTTGTCGAGCAGCGCCGAGGAGTAGGCGAACCACTTGCGCGCGCGCGCCTTCTCCGCGCCGACGATCCCCCACAGGTTCGGCGCGGCGCGGAACTCGCCGCGCTTCTCCAGGCTGTGGCAGGGCACGCAGCGCTCGGCCGCGGTGTCGTAGCCGAACGGCTTGGGGGTGAAGCGGTAGTTCTCCGCCGCCACCGCGTTGGCGCCCAGGGCGAGCGCGGCCAGGGCAAGCAGGATGCCGCCAGTGAGCTTGGTCTTGTTGTCGCTGAGCACGATTCCCCCCTCCTCCGCAGAATCCGCGTGTGAGCGCGAAAGGATACGGCTTATCCGCCGTCGTGTGTAGCGCCCCCGCCGGCGAGCAGCAGCCCGGCCTGTCGGGCACGCCCGTTCGCGGCAGCTCAGCGGCCCGCGTTGCCGATCCGGTAGCGGACGATGCGGTCATTGTAGGTGTCGGAGATCCAGACCTGGTCGGCGCGGATCTCGACCCCCTCGGGGCGGTCGAACAGCCCCTCGCCCTTGCCGGAGCGGGTGTCGCCCAGGACCTGCAGCAGGGTTCCGTCGGGCGCGATCACCTTGACGCTGTTGCTGTACTTGTCGGCCACGTAGAGCCTTCCGGCGGCATCGAAATCCAGATAGCGGGGCCCCCTGAACGCATATGCCGCGCCGCTCAGCTCGCGCTGGATCCTCAGGTCGCCGTCCAGGCGCACCAGGCGGTCGTTGTTGGCGTCGGCCACCCAGACGCCGCCCCCGGCGTCGATCTCCACGTCGTGCGGCGCGGAGAAGCCGCGCGCCTCGGCCACGAGCACCCCGTCGGCAAAGGCGAGCAGGTTGCCGGAGGCCGCGCCGGTCACGTAGATGCGCCCGCCGGCACCGACGGCGACGCCCTCCGGTCGCCGAAAGCCGCCGCTAAGCGCGTCGACCAGCCGGCCGCGGGTGCCCTCGACGTGGTAAATCGCGATGCGATCGTTGTCGGTGTCGGCGACCAGCAGCCGCCCGAGGGGGTCGAACACCACATCGTGCGGCGCGCCCACCTCGCCCTTGGCGAACTCCCCCAGCTCCACCAGGGACTGCGCGTCCAGCACCGCTATTCGATCGTTGCCGACGTCGGCCACGTAAAGAAGCCTTCCGTCCGCGGACAGGACGATATCGTGGGGCTCGGCAAAATGCTCGCCGCTGGCCGCTTCCAGCCGAAAGCCCAGCTCCGCGGCTTGCAGGGCGGTCGCCAGCACGGCGCCGAGCAGCAGTGCGACCGGCAAGCGCGCGCTCGCGGGCCGGTGCGGGCTCGGCATCTTCCGGGTGCACGGGGGGTGTTTGGCTGCGTCGCACATGCTCCATCTCTCCTCGAGGGCCAAGGCTGGGCGCGGCGGCGCGGGTTCACCGCCAAGCCAAGTAAAGCACTCGGGAATCCGCGCTGCCGCGGTTCGGCCTCAGTCGTAGAACAGGTGCCGGCCGATCCGCGCCAGCGGCGCGCGCTGGCGCGCCCAGCTCGGGCGAATGCTACGTGCGTGATAATGCAGCGCGCCGGCCACGGCCGGTGGCGCGGTGCCCGAGTAGACGGCCTCGGCGGCCTCCCAGGCGCGCCTCCAGGCCCTGGCTTCGGGCTGTTCGTGGCGGTCGAACTCGGTCCAGGAAAAGGCGCCCACGTGGCGCTGTCGAATCGAGTCCCAGTTCTTCTGGAACACGACCTCGCAGACGGTGTCGGGATAGCGGGGCGAGGCCACCCGGTTCAGGGTCACCTCGGCGACCGCGCGCTGGCCGCGCAGCGGTTCGCCACGGGCCTCGTGGTAGATGTTGAGCGTCAGGCAGGTGAGATCACGCGTGTATCGGCGCTCGGCTGCCAGGGAGTAGGCTGTGAAGGCGAGCGCGACGACCGGCAGTATCAGCAGGCCGAAGAAGACCACGCTGCCCTTGTCGAGCAGGTGCCAGCGGCCGAGCAGCGCATCCACCGAGCCTCGCAGCCTGTCCCACCCGCGCCGGTCTCCAATTCCGCGCATAACTCTCCCGGTCGGACCGATCCCGCACTACTGTAGGTGGCGGGTGCCTTCCGGGATGCGCGTTGGGTCATGTTTTCGGGCAGGGCCCGCGGCCGCCAAAGCGCAAACGGCAGCCGAGGCTGCCGTTTGCCATGTCGTCCGCCGCGCGGCTCAGTGCACGGGCTTGGGGTGCTGGGTGTCTTCGGGGCGCAGCTTGCCCAGGGTGTAATAGACCGGGCAGAAGCCGGTAAAGGCGCTCTGCAGCATCAGCGCGCCGATGATCCCCGGAACGAGCAGCCAGTAGGGATGGACGAACACGCCGAGCAGCGTGCCCACCAGGATCAAGGCGCCGGCGATACCGTCGTGCATGCGGGTATTCTCGCCCATGGTGTCCTCCTCGCGGTGTGCGGCGGCGAGCCGCCACTATCGGTTGAGACTCGGCGCGGAGGCGATGGTTCGGCCCGCCGCGCCCGGCACCGGGCCGGGCACGGCTAAAGGGGCGCCAGCCCGTTGCCGACTATTGAGAGGGGGAGCCGCGGCCGGCGACGCTCGCCCATGCATTGGGGGGATCCGTGAACCTGGATGACATCGTCGAGGGCGTAGCCGAGATCGCACCGCTGCCCGAGATCAGCCTGCGCGTCTACGACATGCTGCAGGACCCCTTTTTCTCGGCGGTCCAGGTCGGCGAGACCATACGCCTCGATCCCGGCCTGACGACACGGGTGCTGAAGGTGGTCAACAGCGCCTTCTACGGCCTCGCCCGCCCGATCGAGACCGTGCCCCATGCTATCGCCATGATGGGGGCGAGCGATCTGCGCGCACTGGTACTGACCGCAGCCGTGAGCAACAGCCTCCACGCGCTCGCCCCGCGCGGTTTCGACCTGCACGCCTTCTGGCAGCACAGCGTGTTCGCCGCGCTGGCGGCGCGCCGCCTGGGCAGGGAGTGCCTGGTCGAGAACACCGAGCCGCTGTTCGTCGCCGGGCTGCTCCACGACGTCGGGCGGTTGGTTCTCTATCATGAGCACCCCGAGCTCGCCGAGCGCATCTTCGAGGGCACGATCGAAAAGCTCGACGGGCGCTGGGAGGTCGAGCAGGGCCTGGTCGGCTTCGATCACGCCGAGATCGGCGCCGCGCTGCTGCGCCGCTGGCAGCTGCCGGAGTCCATTTGGGAGCCGGTCGCCTTTCACCATCAGCCCGAGAAGGCGCAGAATCAACCGCTGGCGGCGGCCGTCGTCCATATCGCCAACCACGTCGCCAACCTGGCATTCAGCGAGGATGCCGACCGGCTTGCGCCGGAACAGCGCGATGCCACGGTCGAGGCCGTTGCCTGGTCCCGAACAGGGCTCGATGCGCAGGTGATCGAGCCTGTGCTGGCCGAGGCCGAGGGCCGCTTCGGTGAGCTCGCGCGGGTGCTGGCGGAGCCGACCCAGATGGCGGCAGGCGCCGCCTAGGGGCGAATACCACGACAGGGGGCACACCCCCGGCCGGCGAACGCCGGAAACTGCAGACAGGAGGGAGATCATGTACGGCTTGGTGAACAAAGCGATTCAGCAGATGGTGCAGGAGAACTTCGGCGAGGAGACCTGGGAGAAGATCCGCGACAAGGCCGGCGCGGACGACGTCTTCGTCGCCATGGACCAGTATCCCGACGAGGTGACGGTGGGGCTGGTGGGCGCGGCCTGCGAGGTGCTCGGCGCCGAGGTCCCCGACGTGCTGAAGACCTTCGGCGAGTACTGGGTCGGCTTCACGGGCGAGACCTACGGCGAGCTGTTCAAGATGTCCGGCGACACCTTCGTCACCTTCGTGCAGAACCTCAACAACCTGCACACCCGCGTCGGCCAGATGATGCCCGAACTCAAGCCGCCGTCCTTCGCCATCACCGATCAGAAGGACGGCGAGTTCGTGCTGCACTACCACTCGGTGCGCGAGGGGCTGCACCCGATGATCATCGGCCTGATCGAAGGCCTCGGTAAGCGCTTCAACACCGAGGTGGAGATCACCCGGCTGCGCGGTCGCGAGGACGGCATCGACCACGACGAGTTCCGGGTGCGTTACCAGCCGCGGTGAGGGAGCGGCGGGCTGAGGCGCGTGGGCGCGGACGCGAAGCATGGCTAGGCAGGCGCTGACAGGCGATCCTGGGCCGCTTGCGGCGCTGGCGAACGGAATCGCGGCATCCAGCATGGATGCCGTCTTCCCGTTTCGCCTGGTCTTCGACCGCGAGCTCACCATCCTGGAGGCCGGCTGCGGGCTGGCCAAGGTCTGCCGCGACGTCGCGCCGGGTCAGAGGCTGGGCGAGCGCTTCCGCCTGGTGACCCCCGACATCCCGCTCGAATTCGACTCCGTCTGCGGCCAGATCTTCACCGTCTACTTCGTCGAGCACCTGGCTAGCAAGCTGGTGCTCAAGGGGCAGATGCTGCGCGCCGGCGAGGGCTCCGGGGAGCTGCTGATGTTCCTGTGCTCGCCGGTGGTGCGGGACATGGCCTCGGTGGCCGATCTGGGGCTCGCGCTCGACGATTTCGCGATTCACGACTCGGTGGTCGACTTCCTGGTGCTGCTGCAGACCAAGATCAACACCATCAACGACGTGCGCCACATGGCCGAGCGGCTGCGCAAGGAGGTCACGGTCCGGCGCGAGGCCGAGACCGAGCTGAAGGCGATCAACCAGGATCTCGAGGCCCGGGTGGCGCGACGAACCCAGGAGTTGCGCGGCAGCAACAAGAGTCTCAAGCGCGAGATCAGCGAGCGCAAGCGCGTCGACGAGGAGCTGCGCATCGTCAATGCGCAGCTCAAGGCCTGGGTCCACAAGCTCGAGCGCCACAATCGCGAGATCTCGCTGCTCAACAAGATGGGCGACATGCTGCAGGCCTGCCGCACCGTGGAGGAGACCTATCGGGTGATCGCGGACTCGGTGCAGCAGCTCTTCCCCGCCGACGGCGGGCAGCTGATCCTGCTCGACGAGACCGAGGACGAGTACGAGGTGGTGGCCGAGTGGGGCGGCTTGAAGCAGATGGGCGAGCGCTTCACGCGCGAGGCCTGCTGGGCGCTGCGCCGCGCACGCTACCATCACCGCGAGCCGAAAGAGGTCAAGGCCCTGTGCGGGCACGTCAAGGGCATGCCCAAGGGCGGCTACTTGTGCGTGCCGCTGATGGCGCAGGGCAACCTGCTCGGGGCGCTGCACCTGCAGTGCAACCACGCGGCCTGCGCGCAGGACCAGGAAGGGACCGATGCCATAACCAGCCGCGAGGAACAGCGCCAGCTGATCCAGACCGCCTCGGAGCACATCGGTCTGGCGATCGCGAACCTCAGGCTGCAGGAAACCCTGCGCATCCAGTCGATCCGCGATTCGCTCACCGGCCTCTACAACCGCCGGCACATGGAGGATGCGCTGGAGCGCGAGGTGCACCGCGCCCAGCGCCACGACATGCCGGTGGGGGTGATCCTGCTCGACGTCGATCACTTCAAGCGCTTCAACGACAGCTACGGCCACCAGGCGGGCGACTACCTGCTCAGCGAGCTGGGCGTGATCCTGCAGGGCCACGTGCGCGGCGAGGACATCGCCTGCCGCTACGGCGGCGAGGAGTTCATCCTCATCCTGCCCGGCGCGGATGCCGAGCAGACCACGAAACGCGCCGAGGACCTGCGCGCCATGATCGAGAACCATCTCCACCTCAGCCATGCCGGGGTGGAGCTGCCGGCGGTGACGATCTCGGCCGGGGTCGCCTGCCTGCCGGAGCACGGCAAGAGCGCGATCGGCGTGGTCGGCGCGGCCGACAAGGCGCTCTACAAGGCGAAGAAGGAGGGCCGCAACCGGGTGGTGCGCGCCTCCGGCAAGAAGAAGCGTTCCCGCAAGCGCTGAGCGC
>JBFKOE010000117.1:0-6343 GCA_041629015.1 Gammaproteobacteria bacterium | reverse complement strand
CCGGGGCATGGTCGCGGCCATGTGGACCGTCGAGGCGATCCGCACCGCCATGAAGATGCACGGCACCAAGAACGTCACCGGTGAGCACGTGCGCGACGGCTTCGAGAACCTGAACGTCGACGACAAGCGCCTGGCCGAGCTCGGCATGAAGGACTTCACGTACGCGGTCAAGGTGAGCTGCGCGAACCACGAAGGCCCGGGCAAGGTGGCGGTGCAGCAGTGGGATGCGAAGAAGAAGCAGTGGAAGATCATCTCCAGGTTCTACGAGCCGCTGCGCGATATCACCGGCCCGCTGATCGAGGAGGACGCCTCCGGCTTCGCCAAGGAGAACAACATCACGCCGCGTACCTGCACCTGAGGCACGGTCCGCGATCAACTCAAGGCTCCAGCCGGGAGGTTTTCATTGAGCACGGATACGGCGACAGCAGCAAGCAACCGCAAGGCGGCCGCTGCTCTGCTCGAGGTTAACAACGTCGAGGTGATCTACGATCACGTCATACTGGTGCTCAAGGGCGTCTCCTTGGCGGTCCCCGAGGGGGGCATAGTTGCCCTCCTCGGGGCCAACGGGGCCGGCAAGACCACCACGCTGAAGGCGATCTCCAACCTGCTCGGCGCCGAGCGTGGCGATGTCACCAAGGGAAGCATCGTGTACCGCGGTGAGAACGTGCACGATCTGAGCCCCTCGGAACTCGTCAAGCGCGGTGTCATTCAGGTCATGGAGGGCAGGCACTGCTTCGAGCACCTGACGATCGAGGAGAACCTGCTCACCGGTGCCTACACGCGCACCGACGGCAGGTCCCGCATCCAGGAATCGTTGGAAAAGGTCTACCATTATTTTCCCCGCCTTCGCGAGCGCAGGAGCAGCCAGGCCGGTTACACCTCGGGCGGCGAGCAGCAGATGTGCGCCATCGGGCGGGCGCTGATGGCCAACCCCAGCATGATGCTGCTCGATGAGCCCTCGATGGGGCTGGCGCCGCAGCTGGTCGAGGAGATCTTCGAGATCGTGCACTCGCTCAACGAGAATGAAGGCGTCAGCCTGTTGCTCGCGGAGCAGAACACCAACGTGGCCCTGCGTTATGCGCACTACGGCTACATCCTGGAGAACGGCCGCGTGGTGATGGACGGCGAGGCTTCCGAGCTGCGCGAGAACGAGGACGTCAAGGAGTTCTATCTCGGCATCAGCCAGGAAGGACGCAAGAGCTTCCGCGACGTCAAGCATTACCGCCGGCGCAAGCGTTGGCTGAGCTGAGCGGCCGATGGACGACGCTGACAAGCATTACGATGCGCTCGAGACGCGCGCTCCCGAGGAGCGCGAGCGCGACCTGCTGGCGCGCTTGCCACAGCAGATCGCCAACGCGAAGACCAGGGCCCCGGGCTTTGGCCGCATCCTGGCCGAGGTCGACCCGCAGGCGGTCACCAGCCGCGAGGCGTTGGCGCAGCTGCCGGTCACGCGCAAGTCGGAGCTGATCGAGCTGCAGCGCAACGAGCCACCGTTCGGCGGGCTCAGCACCGCGCAATCGGGCGATCTCGCCCACCTGTTCGTCTCGCCCGGGCCGATCTACGACCCCGAGGCGCGCGGCAGCGATTACTGGCGCTTCGCGCGCGCGCTCCACGCGATGGGGTTTCGCGCCGGGCAGCTGGTGCACAACACCTTTTCCTACCACTTCACGCCCGCCGGCTTCATGCTCGAGGGCGGCGCGGCAGCGCTGGGCTGCGCGGTCATTCCCGCGGGCGTGGGACAGACGGAGATGCAGGCGCAGACGATCGCGGCGCTCCGGCCTCATGGTTACGTCGGCACGCCCTCCTTCCTGCAGATCATCCTCGACAAGGGCGACGAGCTCGGTCTGGATCTCTCAAGCCTGCAGCGGGCGCTGGTCTCGGCGGAGCCGTTCCCGCCCTCGGTGCGCGAGGCCCTGGCCAAGCGGGGCATCGACGGCTACGAGTGCTACGCCACTGCGGACCTGGGCATGATCGCCTACCAGACACCGGCCCGCGAGGGCCTGGTCGCGGACGAGGAGGTGTTGATCGAGATCGTGCGCCCCGGCACCGGCGACCCGGTTGCCGCCGGCGAGGTCGGCGAGGTCCTCGTCACCAGCTTCAACGAGACCTATCCGCTGATTCGCTTCGCGACCGGCGATCTCTCCGCCGTGCTTGCCGGGACCAGCCCCTGCGGGCGCACCAACATGCGGATCAAGGGCTGGATGGGGCGCGCGGACCAGACCACGAAGGTCAAGGGCATGTTCGTGCACCCCTCGCAGATCGCCGAGGTGCTGCGCCGCCACGGCGAACTCGGCAAGGGTCGCCTGGTGGTGGACAGACAGGGCAACAACGACACCATGACCTTGCGCTGCGAGTCCGGCGACACGGGGGCGGAGCTGACCGCCGCGGTGGCCGAGACCCTGCAGGCGGTCACCAAGCTCAAGGGCGAAGTGGTCTTCGTCGAGCCGGGTGCGCTGCCCAACGACGGCAAGGTGATCGACGACATCCGTACCTACGAGTAGCGTCGGGCGCTGGCGTCGCTACCCGGGCCACGCGCTCGGCGACGGTGCCGGGTCGACGGTCTCACCACCACGGGAGTTATTCATGGCCGCTGCGCCAATCAGCCGTTTCCCCGTGCCGGCACTGGCGGACCTGCCCGCCGACGTGCGCGAGCGCATCGAGCAGGTGCAGGAAAAGGCCGGATTCATTCCCAACGTGTTCGCGACCCTGGCGCACCGGCCCGAGGAGTTTCGCGCCTTTTTCGCCTACCACGAAGCGCTGATGCTGCGCGAGAGCGGGCTGAGCAAGGCGGAGAAGGAGATGGTCGTGGTCGCGACCAGCGCGGCCAACCAGTGTCACTACTGCGTGATCGCGCACGGCGCCATCCTGCGCGTCTATGCCATGGATCCGCTGATTGCCGACCAGGTCGCCGTGAACTACCGCAAGGCCGCGCTCAGCGATCGCCAGCGCGCGATGCTCGATTTCGCACTCAAGGTGGCACAGCATTCCCACCTGGTGGACGGTTCCGACTACGAGCGCCTGGCCGCGCACGGCTTCAGTGCCGAGGATGTGTGGGACATCGGGGCCATAGCGGCCCTGTTCGCGCTCTCGAATCGCATGGCGAACCTGATCGACATGCGTCCGAACGAGGAGTTCTACGCCTTGGGGCGCACTCGCTAGGCTCACGCTGCACTGAAGGGGGATTGGCTATGGGCGATCACGTGTACAAGAAGATTGAGCTGGTCGGAACGTCGGGCGACAGCATCGAGGACGCGATCGAGAATGCGGTGGCACGCGCCGCGGAGTCGGTGCGCAACATGCGCTGGTTCGAGGTCGTGGAGGCGCGCGGCCAGATCCAGGACGGCGAGGTCGTGAGCTACCAGGCGACGATAAGGATCGGGTTCACCCTCGAGGAATAGGGTCGTACGGCTTGGGCATGTTGCGGGGGAGCCGCCAAGACCCGCGTACTTAGCTGATAAATTACTTTAATTTAAAACAGTATCTTATTGATATAAGAATATTTATTTCTTCCGGCGCTCTGCCGCGGCCGCCCGTCCGAGGCGGTCGAGACCGGCGAGTGGCGCGTATATACTCACGCCCTTGCCGGGGTGGCGCGATCGGGCGCGGCGTTGAGGCTCCAATCTCAGAGGTTTGATCATGAAGCTACTGGTCGCTGTGAAGCGGGTGATCGATTACAACGTCAAGGTCCGGGTGAAGGCCGACCAGACGGGTGTGGAGCTGGCCAACGTGAAGATGGCGATGAACCCGTTCGACGAGATCGCGGTCGAGGAGGCGGTACGGCTCAAGGAAGCGGGCGTGGCCACGGAGGTGGTGGTGGTCTCGGCGGGGGAGTCGAAGAGCCAGGAGCAGCTGCGTACCTCGCTGGCGCTGGGCGCGGATCGCGCGGTGCTGATCGAGAGCGCGGCGGAGCTGCAGCCGCTGGCGGTGGCGAAGCTGCTCAAGGCGGTGGTCGAGCGCGAGGGGCCCGAGCTGGTGCTGCTGGGTAAGCAGGCGATCGACGATGACTCCAACCAGACCGGGCAGATGCTCGCCGCGCTGCTCGGCTGGGGGCAGGGGACATTCGCCTCGCGGGTAAAAGTGGGCGAGGGCGCCGTGGAGGTGGTGCGCGAGATCGACGGCGGCCTGGAGACGGTGTCGGTGGCGCTGCCGGCGGTGATCACCACCGATCTGCGGTTGAACGAGCCCCGCTATGCCTCGCTGCCCAACATCATGAAGGCGAAGAAGAAGCCCCTGGAGGTACTGAGCGCCGAGGAACTCGGCGTGGACGTCGCACCGCGGCTGCGCACGCTGAAGGTGAGCGAGCCGCCCAAGCGCGAGGGCGGAGTGAAGGTCGAGACGGTCGGCGAGCTGGTCGACAAGCTCAGGAACGAGGCCAAGGTGCTCTGAGCGGCGCCGGGACGGGAGCAGTAAGCGATGAGCATTCTGGTGGTGGCGGAACACGACAACGGCGCGCTGAAGCCCGCCACGGCGCACACGCTGGGCGCGGCCGCCGCGCTCGGCGGCGAGGTAAGCGTGCTGGTGGCGGGGCAGGGCTGCTCGGGGGCGGCGCGCGAGGCGGCCGGACTGACGGGCGTGGGCCGGGTGATCGAGATCGACGACGAGGCCTATGCGCACCCGCTGGCCGAGACGCTGGCGCCGCTGGTCGCGGATCTGGCCAAGGGTCACGGGCATGTGCTCGCCCCGGCGAGCACCTTCGGCAAGAACCTGCTGCCGCGAGTGGCGGCGCTGCTCGACGTGGCGATGATCTCGGACATCGTCGCCGTGGAGGGCGCCGACACCTTCCAGCGCCCGATCTATGCGGGCAATGCGATCGCCACGGTGCAGTCGGCCGACGCGATCAAGGTGATCAGCGTGCGCGCGACCGCCTTCGATGCCGTCCCCAAGGGCCAGGCCGAGGCGCCGATCGAGCGCGGCGAGGCCGGCAGCGCGAGCACGCTGTCGCGCTTTGTGGGCCAGCAGCTCACCGAGTCCGAGCGACCGGAGCTCACCGAGGCGCGGCGCATCGTCTCGGGCGGGCGCGGGGTGGGGAGCGCGGAGAACTTCGCGTTGATCGAGGCGCTGGCCGATCGGCTCGGCGCGGCGGTGGGCGCGAGCCGCGCGGCCGTGGACGCGGGCTTCGTGCCCAACGACTACCAGGTCGGCCAGACCGGCAAGATCGTGGCCCCCGAGCTCTACATCGCGGTCGGCATCTCGGGGGCGATCCAGCACCTGGCGGGGATGAAGGACTCGAAGGTGATCGTGGCGATCAACAAGGACGAGGAGGCGCCGATCTTCCAGGTCGCCGACTACGGTCTGGTCGGGGACCTGTTCAAGCTCGTGCCCGAGCTCACCGCCGCGCTCGAGAAGGGCTGAGGCGCAACCGCCCGCTTTCGCGCGGCGCTCGGGCGGGCTTCGGCCCGCCCGCTCCGTCTCAGGGCACGGGTTTCGGGCGGACGATCGCAGTCGCCGCGGGTCGGGGGAGAATCATATGGCGGAGCAGGCGCTGGCGGGCATCCGGATCGTCGATCTCACGCGGCTGCTACCCGGACCGCTGTGCACCCAGCACCTCGCGGAGCTGGGCGCCGAGGTCATCAAGGTCGAGGAGCTTCACGGCGGCGATTACGCCCGCCGCGGGCTGGGCGCCGGCTCGGCCGGCAACGGCTACTTCGAGACGGTCAACCGCGGCAAGCGCAGCCTGGCCCTGGATCTCAAGCAGCCTTCGGGGCGCGCGCTGTTCCTGCGCCTGGCTGCCACCGCCGACGTAGTGGTCGAGGCCTTCCGCCCCGGGGTGGCCGCGCGGCTGGGAATCGGCTACGAGGACCTGCGACCAGGTAACCGCCGCCTGGTGTATTGCTCGATCACCGGCTACGGGCAGCAGGGCCCCTTGGCGGCGCGCGCCGGGCACGACGTCAACTACTGCGGCTATGCCGGGGTGCTGGCGCAGACCGGGCCCGCGGGCGGCGCGCCGGTGATTCCCGCATTCCAGATCGCGGACCTGGCGGGCGGAACCCTGACGGCAACGACCGCCATCCTCGCCGCGCTGGTCGGGGCGCAGCGTCGCGGCGATGGCTGCCACCTCGACGTGGCCATGGCCGACAGTGTGCTGGCGAACTCGGTGTTCGCCTTGACCCAGAGCGCCGCCGCCCAGCGGCCGGGCCAGGGCCCGCTGACGGGCGGGCTGCCCTGCTACGCGGTCTACCGGACCGCCGACAGTCGCTATTTCGCGCTGGGAGCGCTCGAGGAGAAGTTCTGGGCACGATTCTGCGCGGCGGTCGGGCATCCGGAGTGGGTCGCGCTGCACGGCGCCGAGGGCGAGGACCGCGAGTCGCTGCGCGCGGCGCTGGCGGCGCTGTTCCGCTCCCGG
>JBFKOE010000116.1:0-6346 GCA_041629015.1 Gammaproteobacteria bacterium | reverse complement strand
GTATCGCCTGCGGCTGCCGGTAGCCATCACGCTCGAGGGCGCCGGCGAGGTCGAATGGCGGATCGTGGAGATGGACAAGGGCGAGACCGCGTTCTCGGCGACCACGGCAAGCCGCCCGCTGCGCATCGACGTCGATCCACGATTCGACGTCTTCCGCCGTCTCAGCTCGCAGGAGTTGCCGCCCGCCATCGGCCAGTTCTTCGGAGCCACGACGCTCACCCTGGTGCTTCCCGAGCAGGCCCCGGCGCCGCTGGTCGATGCCTACCGGGCGCTGGCCGAGGCCTGGAAGCGGCGCTTTGCGCAGATCCGGGTGATTGGCGACGGCGAGCCCTTGCCGGCGGAGGGGGCCGTCTGGGTGCTGGGGCGCGCGAACCGCCACGCCGCGGCGGTCACCGAGCCGGTGCGGGCACGTTACCGGAAGACGCTTGCAGACTCGGCCGACACCTTGCAGCCTGCGGCCTCGAACGCGGGCCAAAGCCTGATCCTGACGGTCGAGGAGGGAGAGCGGACCATCGGCTGGGTAGGGGAGGCGAGCGCGCAGGCGATTGCCGCGCTGGCACGCAAGCTGCCACATTACGGCAAGTACAGCTACCTGGTGTTCGCCGGCGACGAGGCCCACATTCGGGAACGCGGCCAGTGGCCGGTGCTCGCGTCACCGCTCAGCGCGCAGATCGGCGAGGCTCAGGTCCCCATGGGGGCCCTGCCGCGGGAGAGCTTCCTCGGTGCGCAGGTGGGCTGGTCGCCGCGCCGCGGACGCTGAGACCCCGCCCCGCGGTCGCCGGCGGCGACGCCGCTGCACTATAGTCAGCGCCATGCGTCGGCCACAGGTCAGAACGTGAGCAATGTGATGCGTCGCCAGATGGCGATTTCATGGGCGGAATTCCAGCGCACCCTGCCCACGGCGCTGGCGCCCTATGACTACCGGACCGGCGAGCGCAGCGTGAACGCGCGCGTCGGCACCGGGGAGGTGGAAATCACGCTCGGTCCCACCGGCGAGCGCCGGCTCGGCTCGCTCAGCCTGCCGCTGACCGATGTGCGCTTCGAGTTCCGCGACCTAGACGCAGAGTCGCGCCGCGCGTTCATGGAGCGCTTCGAGCTCTACTTCCGCCGCGGCGGGGGTTGAGGGTCGCCGGCCGCTAGGCCGCAGTCCTAACGATTCGCGGCGCGCGCCACCGGCGGCCTGAACTCCTCCACCAGCTGCTCCACGCGCAGCACGTGCACCGTCTGGCCGCTGAAACGCGCGATGCCGCTCTGCTGCAGCTCGTGGATCACGCGGGAGATGGACTCGCGCCGCACCCCCAGCATGGCCGCCAGGTCGCCGCGCGACACCGGCAGCTCGAGGAACAGCGTGCCGTCACTCTGCGCTTCGCCGAAACGCTCGCGAAAGACCATCAGCAGGTGGGCGAAGCGCGCGCGCATCGACAGGGTCACGGTCTCGTGGAAACGCTCCTCGGCCTCGCCCAGGGCCTTCGCGGCCCGGCTCAAGAAGGCCAGGCCCACCGCGGGATTGTCGTGAATGATCCGGCGCAGGTAGGCGCACTCTATGAAGCTGACCGCGCAGGCCTGTAGAACCTCGGCGCTGGCGCGGTGCGGCTCCTCGGCGAGAAACGGCCGATAGCCCAGTGTGTCCCCGGGGTAAGCGAGCTTGATCAGGGTGGTGTTGCCCTCGGGATCGGCCTTGCGCACCCCCACCAGCCCCTCGAGCACGAAGTACGCCCCCAGGCACGGGGTCCCTTCGTGGAAGAGCATTTCGCCGGGCTGGTAGCTTCGGCGGACCTGGGCCCGCTCGAGGGACTGCAGATCGACCTCGCTCAGCGTGCACCATTCGGGCGCATCGCGCAGCTCGCGCGCCCGTGCCTCGCAGGCCGCGGCCGATCCACGGGAATTAGGGTGGGAATTCACGTCTGAGCCCTCGCACTGTCGACACCGGCGATTCCGCGCTGCCGGCGGAGCACTTCGTCACGTCCATTTGACCAACGTCACTGCGTCCAGCGATGCGAGAGCAAGAATGAGCGGGCATGGCGCCCCGCAGAGTCCGTTCTGTTTTCTATGCGGTTCGTCCCCTGAACCCTTTTACCCGGCATGCAGCGGTGAGTTGCAAGACTCAGAATCAACTCGTCACCGATACCGCCCGCCGAATGTTACTACGCTACGGCGGGAGCGCGCCACAAGAGGCGGCCAAGCGCACCAGCGAGCTTGCCCTGGCGGGTGAGACAGCCTCGTCGCGATTCTGGGCCGAGGTCGCCACGGTGCTGCGCGGACTGTTGGCCCGACCGGGCGGCGACCTCCCACACTGAGCAGACGCCCGATCGTGGGCCCGCGGCCGATTGCGCGACCGGCGCGCTCGGTCTGAGGCGGCTTCCAGGAGCGCGCGCCCGCGCTCAAGCCAGGTGCTGCTACGGCCGATCCCTATTAGCGCAGAGGCCACGATCCGATCAGCAATGCGCGCGGGGCACTCGGCGTGGAAATCCCGGAATCGCTGTGAAACGATACCGGCCACGCGCCAGGCGCCCGCGTCGCTCGGCAAGCGGAGGCGTCGCAGCGCGCGGGGGATACGCGACCATGACAACAGTGAAGGCCGAATCGGTAGAGACCCCGGACCGCGCCAGCGAAGCGGCTCGCTCGCCCGAGCACGCGACCGAGCCGTGCTGGGATGCCCTGGCCGGTTCGGTGACTGCCGCGCTGGCTGGTTCCTCGGGCATTCTGGCGCTGATCGATCCTAGCGCGGCTCGCGCCCGCGTGGTCGGCCGGTCCGGGCTGGATGGGGCACGGAACCAGACGCTCGAGCTCGGAGACTCCCGGCTCAGCGCGTGCCTGAGCGGTGGCGAGCCGCTCGTTGTCGATGGCACCGCCGATTCGGGCGCCGTCCTGGCCGCGGTCTCGCCCCCGGACGAGAAGGCGGGCTCGGCGCTGCTGGTTCCGCTTGGCGATGATCCGCAGCCGGGCGCGCTGCTCGTTCTCGGGCGCCGGCAGGGAGCGGAGCCGTTCGGCGCCGCGGAGCTGGAGCTCGCCTCCCGCTGCGCCCGGATAATCTCGCCCGTGCTGCGCCTGGGGCAGGCGGGGGAGGCGGCCCAGTCCCGGATCCGCGAGCTCGAGGGCGCGGCCGAGCAGCTGAACGCGGCGCAGGATCGCCTGGTGCAGTCCGAGAAGCTGGCCAGCGTGGGCCAGCTTGCCGCCGGGGTCGCGCACGAGATCAACAATCCCGTCGGCTACGTGGCCTCGAACCTCGGCAGCCTGCGCGACTACGTCGCGGACCTGTTCGAGCTCCTTGCGCTCTATGAGCAGCTCGAGCCGGCGCTGGAGCAGTCCGACGAGCGCCTGCAGAAGGTGGCGGAGCTCAAGGGCCGCATCGATCTGGCGTACCTGCGCGAGGATCTGCCTTCCCTGCTGCAGGAATGCGACGAGGGCATCTCGCGGGTCAAGAAGATCGTGCAGGATCTCAAGGATTTCTCCCGCACGGACACCGGCGAGTGGCAGTGGGCCGATCTGGTCAAGGGGCTCGAGAGCACGCTCAACGTGGTCTGGAACGAGCTCAAGTACAAGGCCCGAGTGAGCAAGGAGTTCGCCGAGCTTCCGCACGTGCACTGCGTGCCCTCGCAGATCAACCAGGTGTTCATGAACCTGCTGGTCAACGCCGCCCAGGCGATTGTCGAGAGCGGGGAGATCACCATCGCCACGGGCCTCACGGGGCCGCGGGTGTGGGTGCGGGTCACCGACACCGGCTCGGGCATCGAGCCCGACAAGCTGGGCCGCATCTTCGAGCCGTTTTTCACCACCAAGGAGCCGGGCAAGGGGACGGGGCTCGGGCTGTCGGTGTCCTACGGCATCGTGCGTCGTCACGGGGGCGAGATCGAGGTGGAGAGCGAGCCCGGCAAGGGCACGACCTTCACCGTCTGGCTGCCGGTCGAGGGTCCGGAGACCGAGACTGGTGAAAGCGTGGAGAAGGCCTCGTGAGCCCCGAGCAGGCGCCGGCACAGGACGCGGCCGAGGAGCGCCGGGCCGTTCTGCTGTGCGTCGACGACGAGCAGAACATCCTCTCGGCGCTGCGGCGCGTCTTTCGGACCCAGCCCTACGAGGTGCTGCTCGCCGACGGCGGCGAGCGCGGCCTCGAGCTGCTCGCCGAGCACCCGGTGGACCTGGTGATCTCCGACATGCGCATGCCCGGCATGGACGGTGCCGCGTTCCTGGAGCGGGTGTGCGGGCAGTGGCCGGACGTGGTGCGCATCCTGCTCACGGGACACTCGGACGTCTCGGCGACGGTCGACGCCATCAACCGCGGCCAGATCTTTCAATACGTCAGCAAGCCCTGGGACGACGATCACCTGAGGCTGCTGGTCAAGCGCGGCCTGGACCAGAAGCATCTGGTCGACGAGAAGCGGCGCCTGGAGCGGCTCACCCGCAAGCAGAACGAGCAGCTCAAGCAGCTTAATGCCGGGCTGGAGGACAAGGTGCGCGCGCGCACCGCGGAGCTGGAACAGACCGCGGCCATGGTGGACGCGGCCTACGGCGAGCTGAAGAAGAGCTATACGGACACGGTGGTGATCTTCGCTGGCCTGCTGAACATGCGTGAGTCTACGCGGCGCAACCACGCCCAGCGGGTGGCCGAACGCAGCCGAGACATTGCCGTCGCGCTGGAGCTCGCCGAATCGGCGCAGCAGGATGTCTTCCTGGCGGGCATGGTCCACGACATTGGCAAGATCGCGCTTCCCGATCACATCCTCGACGCGCCTTACCGCTCGCTGTCGGGCAAGGACCTCAAGGCCTTCCAGGAACACACCCGCATCGGCGAGCGCGCACTGGTCTCGCTTGAGCCGCTGCGCGAGGCGGCCGCGATCACCCGCAGCCACCACGAGCGCTTCGACGGCGGCGGGTACCCCGAGGGGCTGCGCGGCGCAGAGATCCCGATCGGGGCGCGGATCGTCGCGGTGATGAGCGACTACTACGATCTCATGGCGGGTGAGCTGGTCGACGGCATGGCCTCGGCGAGCGAGGCCAGGGCGTTCATCTCCAGCCATGCCGGCACTCGCTACGATCCGCACGTGGTGAAGGCGTTTCTCGAGGTCGTGCCCGAGGACGACGAGATCCCCGCCGACACCAGCGCCGAGCTCAGGCTGGTCAGCACGGACCTACGCCCGGGCATGGTGCTGTCGCGCGACCTGTTTCATTTCGACGGCGTGCTGCTGCTGCGCGCCGGCTACCGGCTCACCGATATCGTGATCGAGCGCATCGAGAGCTTCGAGCACGACGCCGGGCGCAATTACGTCATCTATGTTTCGCGACCGCAGGAGGAGACGGCGTGACCTGCATTCTACTGGTAGACGACGAGGAGATGATCCTCAAGGCGCTGACGCGCACGCTGCGCAAGGCGGGACTCGAGTCGCGCAGCTTCTCCTCGGCCACGGAGGCGTTGGCCGCGGCCGAAGAGCTGGCATTCGACGTGGTCATCTCCGACTACCGCATGCCGGAGATGGACGGCATCCGGTTCCTCAGCCGTATCCGTCAGCTCCGCCCCGAGGCGGCGCGCCTCATCCTGAGCGCCCATACCGACATGGACGCGTTGCTGGGCGCGATCAACGAGGCGCAGATCTATCGCTACATCACCAAGCCCTGGAGCGATGCCGAGTTGCTGCTGACCATCAACCAGGCCCTGGAGCATCAGCGGCTCATCGTCGAGAATCAGAAGCTCGCCGACCAGGTGCGCCAGCAGCGCGGCATCATTTCCCGCCAGGATCTTGCCCTCAAGGATCTGGAGCGTGAGCACCCCGCGCTCGCGCGCGTCACGCGCGACGCCGACGGCGCGATCCTGCTCGAAGAGCAGGACGACTGACCACGCGTGTTTTGCGGGCGCGGTCGCGGCGCAGCCAGTGAGCGGGAACGCCTTCGATCAGACGCTCTCCTTCAGGGGTGCCAGCCCCGAGTCGTGGGCAGACCTGTGTGCGGTGCTAGGCGAGCGCGGCGGGCGCGATGGCTGCTGGTGCATGCGCTGGCGACTGCCGGCGGCGCGGTTTCACGGCGGCAGGGGGAAGCTCAATCGCCGCGCGCTGCGCCAAGTGCTAGCGACCGGGCGGGCGGGCGGCGTGATCGGCTATCTGGGCGAGCGACCGGTTGCCTGGTGCTCCATCGCTCCGCGGGCGGAGTTTCCCGTGCTGCAGGAGTCCGAGCTCCTGGCGGCGGTCGATGCGCAGGCTGTGTGGTCGATCAGCTGCATGCTGATCGAGCGCTCGGTCCGCGGCCGCGGGTTGAGCGAGCCACTGTTGCGTGCGGCGCTCGATTTCGCGCGCGAGCGCGGTGCCCGGATCGTCGAAGCCTATCCGGTGGAGCCGCAGGCCGGCCGGATCCCCGTCGC
>JBFKOE010000115.1:0-6366 GCA_041629015.1 Gammaproteobacteria bacterium | reverse complement strand
TGGCGTTCAGCCTCTATCCGACCACGATGACCCAGCTGATGGCGGTTTCCGACGCCGGGCAGATCATGCCGCCGAAGTCCACCTGGTTCGAGCCCAAGCTGGCCGACGGGCTGGTCTCGCACGTCCTCGACTAGCTCCCGGTGAGGATCTCCCCGGTGAGCGGGACGAACGCCACGGGCAGCACCGGGCGCTGAGTTACGCGGTCAGCAACCGACTTGGTGACCAGCACCAGCTCCTGACCCGCGGATGGCTCACCCAAAGGCAGGATCATGCGGCCCCCGGGTTTCAGCTGCTCGATCAGGGCGGCGGGGATTCTGGGGGTTGCGGCCGCGACCAGGATAGCGTCGTAGGGCGCGTGCTCGGCCCACCCCTGCGCCCCGTCTCCGCTGAGCACGCTGACGTTGTGATAGCCGAGATCGCGCAGGCGCTCGCGGGCCTCGGTGGCCAGGGACTCGACGATCTCCACGCTGTAGACCCACCGCGCCAAACGCGAGAGCACCGCGGCCTGATATCCGCAACCGGTGCCGACATCGAGCACCACATCGTCGGCCGAGAGCTCGATCAGATCGGTCATGAGCCCGACGATGAAGGGCTGCGAGATCGTCTGGCCGTGGCCGATCGGCAGCGGACGGTTTTCATAGGCCGCCATCAGCTGCGCGGTGTGGACGAATTCGTGGCGCGGAACGGCGCGCAGCGCGTGCAGGGTCGCCGCGGAGAGGCTGGCGCGACCGGTCATGCCCGCCGTGGCGCGGGTGTCGGATTCGATCGCGCTCAGCATGCGCTCGAGGCGCGCGGAATGGTCGTCCCCTGACAACGAGATGCCCCCCGACGGGTCCGGCGGGTCCCTTGGCGTAGATTCAGTGGCGCACGATGGGATTCGGTGCGCCGCGGCGCGGACTAGCCTTCGCGGTCCAGCTCGTCGAGATAATCCGAGACCCCCGGACGCATGGCGACGCCGTTGTCGCCGAAGTCATCCGCCTCCAGGTCGTCAAAGGGCCCCGACCAGTCCTCGGGCGGTTCGATGGATTCCAGGTCCAGCTCGTACCAGTTCTCGAACTCCAGTTCCTCGACCTCGCCGCCGAAGTACTGGATCTCTACGGTCTGGTCTTCTTCGTCGACCGCGACCACCTCGAAGGAGTCACCGCCCGCCTTCTGATACCAGTCGCCCACCTTGGGCACGTATGAAGTCGGCATTCCCCTCTCCTGATGCGGGCGCCAGTGCGTCGCCAAGTGTGCGCCCGTAGCCAGCCAGTTCCTCGTGTCAGAGACCTATTAGAAGCCCATACGGCACACACGGCAAGGCTGCCGTGCCTCGCAGTGCAGCATAGCGCCGCGGCTGCGCGGCGCGGGCGCTTGCTAGAATCGCCTCAGCTGCGGGCTGGCGACGGCAGCGCGACGGCGGGCCGCAGCGGCGGCTTTGGGACCGAAGCTCAGCCGAAGGCGTTTACCCACTTTCTGGCGGAACAGAAGGGAAATCTTGCGCATCCATGAGAACAGCCGATCGGTAGCGCCACGCGATGCCCGCGTGAGCGCGCCCGGATTGCCGGGCCTCGCATGATCCGTTCCGGCGGGTCATCGACGGAGGTTTCCTTGCCCGGAACGGGGTCGCTGGAGCGCTGGCTCGAGGGCCTGGCGCGAGAGCGCGACCCCGAGGAACTCGCGTTCCTGCGCGAAGCCGGCGTCGCGGCGCTCGGCGGTGGCAGCCCCGCCGAGTTGCAACGCCTCGACCACGCGGTGTCGGTGGCCGCGATTCTCGGCGAGCTGAAGATGGACCGCCACACGCTGGCCGCGGCCCTGCTGCACGACGCGGTCGCCGGAGCGGCGCTCGACATCGCGACGGTGCGCGAGCGCTTCGGCGAGGAGGTCGCGGGGCTGGTCGCCGGAGTGCTGCGAATGGATGCCATCCGCGAGCATCAGCTGGTTACCGCCGGCGCGCACCCGGAGCACGAGCAGGCGGAGAGCCTGCGGCGCATGTTGCTGGCAATGGTGGAGGACGTGCGCGTGGTGCTGATCAAGCTCGCGCTGAGGCTGCACAACATGCGCTCCATCAAGCATCTGGATCCCGAGGAGCGGGCGCGGGCCGGGCGCGAGACCCTCGATATCTTCGCGCCGCTCGCCAATCGCCTGAGTGTGTGGCAGTTGAAGTGGGAGCTCGAGGATCTGTCCTTTCGCTTTCTGGAGCCCGATACCTACAAGGCCCTGGCGAGCAAGCTCGCCGAGCGGCGCAGCGCGCGCGAGGATTATCTCGACCAGGTGGTCTCTTCGCTGCGAGGCGAGCTCGAGCGCAACGGTCTGCGTGCGGAGGTCAGCAGCCGCCCCAAGCACCTCTACAGCATCTGGCGCAAGATGCAGCGCAAGGGTGTGGATTTCGACCAGATTTTCGATGTCCGCGCCATCAGGGTGCTGGTCGATGAGGTACGCGACTGCTACGCGGCGCTGGGCGTGGTGCACGGCCTGTGGCAGCACATCGCCGGCGAGTTCGACGACTACATCGCCAGCCCCAAGGAGAACCTCTACCGCTCCCTGCACACGGCGGTGGTGGGGCCCGAGGGACGAACGCTCGAGGTCCAGATCCGGACCCACGAGATGCACCAGCATGCCGAACTGGGCGTGGCGGCGCACTGGCGCTACAAGGAGGGTGCGCGCCACGATCCAGGCTTCGAACGCAAGATCGGCTGGATGCGCCAGCTGCTGGCGTGGAAGGACGAAATGGCCGATTCGGCGGAGTTCCTCGATCATTTTCGATCCGAGTCAGCCGACGGGCGCATCTACGTGTTCACGCCGCAGGGCAAGATCATCGATCTCCCTGACGGCGCCACGCCCCTCGACTTCGCCTACCGCGTGCACACCGCCGTCGGGCACAGGTGCCGCGGCGCGAAGGTGGACGGGCGAATCGTCCCGCTGACCTTCAAGCTCGCGAGCGGGCAGCAGGTCGAGATCCTCACCACCAAGCAAGCCAAGCCCAGCCGCGACTGGCTCAACCCTCACCTGGGATACCTGGTCACCTCGCGAGCGCGCTCTAAGGTTCGGCACTGGTTCGCCGAGCAGGATCACGAGAAGAACCTCGCGGCCGGCCGTGCCGCGCTGGACCGGGAGGTTCACCGTCTGGGTCTGGCCGACGTCGACGAGGAGCGCCTCAAGGCGAGGCTGCACCAGGCCCGCGTCGAGGACATGCTGGTGGCCATAGGCCGCGGCGACATCGGAAGCACCCAGCTGACCAACGCCCTCGCGGACCTGTTCGCGCCGCGCAGCGCCGAGCCCGAGCCGCCCCTGGTCGCGCCGCGGCCGAGCCGCGAGCGCAAGGGCGGCGATGTGCGCATCGAGGGCGTAGGGGACCTGCTCACCCAGATCGCCCGCTGTTGCAAGCCGGTGCCCAACGATCCCATCGTCGGTTACATCACGCGGGGCCGCGGCGTGACCATTCATCGCCGCACCTGCGCCAACGTGCTGCGCATGAGCGGCGAGCATCGGGCGCGGCTGATCGAGGTCGAGTGGGGCGGCAGCGGGGGAGCGAGCGCCGCCTACGCGGTCGACGTGCAGGTCCAGGCCTACGATCGCGCCGGCCTGCTGCGCGACATCACCAACCTGCTGGCGAACGAGCGTATCAACGTGACCGCCCTGACCACCACCACCGACCGGCGCGAGCACATGGCCCACATCGCCCTGCGCATCGACATCTCCGGTCTCGACCAGCTCAGCCGGGTGCTCGCCAAGATCGCGGAGTTGCCCAACGTGCTGGTGGCCAGGCGGCAGCGCTGAGTCGGGCCGTCGGCAGGGAAGGTGGTGCCCCGACCACGACTCGAACGTGGGACCTTCCCCTTAGGAGGGGGACGCTCTATCCAACTGAGCTACCGGGGCGGGGCGAGCGGTCGCAGGGCTGGGTTTGGGCGACGGTATGTTGGTGGAGCGGAGGAGGATCGAACTCCCGACCTTCGCATTGCGAACGCGACGCTCTCCCAGCTGAGCTACCGCCCCATAAGCAATCCGCGCCCGGACGTGCGGGCGCAGGGCGCGTATTCTAGCACCCGTCGCAGGAGCCCCGCCAGCCGGGGGCGGCGCAAGATTTCCGGGCAAGACCCGGTCTACTCTCAGGTGTGCTCGAGTTCGAGCACGGCGGCAGCGAGGGGCCGTTGCGCGTCCCTGATGCCGTGGCTACGATTCCACCGACTCTAGATCCCGGGAGCATTCATGCACTCCACCAAGCCCATGCTGGTCACCTCCGATTTCCCTGCCCTGCGCCGCGCCCCGCTGGAGACGCTGCAGGTCAACGTCGGTTACGTCTGCAACCAGCAATGTCAGCACTGTCACGTCAACGCGGGCCCCAATCGCACCGAGTTCATGTCGCGCGAGACCGCGGACCAGGTGCTCGAGTACCTGGCCTTGAGCACGGCGCACACGCTGGACATCACCGGCGGCGCGCCGGAGCTCAATCCCAGCTTTCGCCACCTGGTGGTCGCCGCGAAGGAATCCGGCCGCCAGGTCATCGACCGCTGCAACCTGACGGTCCTGGAGCAGCAGGGCCAGGAAGACCTGGCGGAGTTCCTGGCCGGGCACGCGGTCGAGGTGGTGGCCTCGCTGCCGTGTTACCTGGAGGAAAACGTGGACCGGCAGCGCGGGCGCGGGGTCTTCGAGAGCAGCATCCGCGGTCTGCGGCGGCTGAACGCGCTCGGCTACGGCGAGCCGGGTTCCGGTCTGGTGCTCAAGCTGGTCTACAACCCCCAGGGCCCGGACCTGCCGCCGCCCCAGGCGGCGCTGGAGGCCGACTACCGACGGCACCTGGAGGCGAGTTGGGGCGTGCGTTTCAACCAACTCCTGACGCTCGCCAACATGCCGATCCAGCGCTTCGGCAGCATGCTGGTCTCGAAGGGCCAATTCGATGGCTACATGGCGTTGCTGCGCGGAGCGCACCGGGCGGAGAACCTGCCGACGGTCATGTGCCGCACGCTGCTCAGCGTCGACTGGAGGGGGTACCTGTACGACTGCGACTTCAACCAGATGCTCGCCCTGCCGCTCGGCTACCGCGGCAAGCCGCGCGCGCACGTCTCGGAGCTCGTCGGGCGCGACCTGACCGGCAACGGGGTCGTGGTCGGGGACCACTGCTACGGCTGCACGGCGGGACAAGGCAGCAGCTGCGGCGGGGCCCTCGAGTCGGCCTGAGGCCGCGTTTTTGAAAAGCCGCGGGGGCGCGGAGGTCGCGCCCGGCGCGCGGCGCCTGGAGCCCGTCATTCCGTGCAGCTCTCCCTGATCATTCCGGTCGTGAACGAAGCGGAGTGCCTGCCGGCGCTGCTCGCGCGCCTGCACAGGCTGCGCCAGCAGGGCCACGAGATCCTGCTGGTCGACGGGGGCAGCGACGACGCCACCCGGGAGGTGGCCGCCGGCTCGTGCGATCGGGTGCTGACGGCCGCGCGCGGCCGCGCCGCGCAGATGAACGAGGGCGCCCGTCACGCAGGCGGCGAGGTGCTGTGGTTCGTCCATGCCGACACGCTGCCGCCCGAGGACGCCGTGGCCGGCATCGAGGCGGCACTGAGCGATCCGGGCGTGGGCTGGGGCCGGTTCGACGTGCGCCTGAGCGGGCGCGGTCCGGCCTTGCGCGTGATCGAGCGGATGATGAACTGGCGCTCGCGCTGGAGCGGCATCGCGACCGGGGATCAGGCGATCTTCGTGCGCCGCAGCTGGTTCGTCGGCGTTGGCGGATTCCCCGCGATCGACCTGATGGAGGACGTCGCGCTGAGCACGCGCCTGCGGCGCCTGGGGCGACCGGCCTGCCTGCGCCAGCGCGTTACCACCTCCAGCCGGCGCTGGGAGCGCGACGGCGTGCTGCGGACGATCGTGCTCATGTGGCGGTTGCGCCTCGCCTACGCGCTGGGAGCCGATCCGCGCGTCCTGGCGCGGCGCTACGGCCATGGGTGAGCGCCGGGCTTATCTGCAGATGTTGCTGGCGCTGATGGCGCGCGCCCCGCTCGCGGGCGCGGCCAAGACGCGCCTGATCCCGGCCCTGGGCGAGGCGGGGGCGGCGGCCTTGCACCGGGCACTGGTGGCGCACGCGGTGGGGCAGATCATGGCCGAGCCGCCCTGCCCGGTGGAGCTGTGGTGCGCGCCGGATACGCGAGATCCCGAGTTCGCGCGCTTAGCCGCCGATCACTCGCTCATGCTTCGGGAGCAGCCCGCGGGAGAGCTCGGCGAGCGCATGCGGCTGATCCTTGACGACTGCCTGGGCCGGGCCGGTGCCGCCCTGGTCGCTGGGACCGATTGCCCGGCGCTCGGCCCGCGGGTGCTCGGCGAGGCCCTGGATGCGCTGGCCGCGGGCGAGGATGCAGTGCTGGTGCCCGTCGCCGACGGCGGTTACGCGGCGATCGGGCTGCGGAC
>JBFKOE010000114.1:0-6381 GCA_041629015.1 Gammaproteobacteria bacterium | reverse complement strand
GAATTGGCCTCCGAGGTGGTGCCGAAGGGGACCAGCCCCGCGCCCTGGGAGAGGATCCAGCGGCAGTGGCGCTGGAAGCGCTCCAGGTCGGGCTGCAACGCTGGGGTGAAGGGTGTGAGAACGGGGGCCAGCACCCCCTGCATCAGGCTCATGGCATTCGCTCCGCCGCGAGCCGGGGAGTCTGGCGCATGTGCCGGGCGCCCGCAAGCCGCGAGCTTTCGCGGCACGGCCGCGGGCCGAAAAACGAGAGCGGCCCTGCGCCGCGCACCGGCACAGGGCCGCTGGAACTGCTCGGGCTCAGATCATTCGATGACGATCATGCCCTCCATGCCCTGCTCGCGGTGATCGTCGATGGTGCAGTAGACCGGGTACTGGCCCTTGGTAACCGGCACGAAGTAGAGATCGAGCTGACCGTTGGCCGCGGCGACCTCGAGCGCGGTGAAGTACGGCGCCTTGACCTCACCCAGCCCGTTCGCCTGCACCTTGCGGGTGGCGATCGCCTTGTAGAACTCGGGCGCGGTGAAGTAGTGCTTCTTCTCGCCGGCGTTCTTCAGCTCGAGCTTGTAGGTCTGGCCGACCTTGAACCGCATCTCGGCGGGATCGTAGTCGAACTCGTTCATGTCGATGGTTACGGTCTGCATCGCCTTCCAGTCCGACTGCTTGACGATGTCGCCCGCGTTGGTGACGTAGTCGGCGGGCCCGAAGGCCGCGCAGCCGGCCATGGCCAGGGCGATCAAGGCCGTCATTGCTAGCTTGTGGATGCTCATTTCAAATCTCCCCGTGTGCTCAAGTCAATCGATCGCGCGGGCCGGTCTTTCCAGCCTTACGCGGACCGCCGCCGCCCGCAGGCAAATATAACGGCCGGGCAGGCGCGGACTGAAGACCCGCCCGCCACGGCTGACAGTTCGCCCGGGACGCGCTAGCGCCGGGCATGCTTGATGAGGCGCTGGCGCCGACGCTGCTGGCGGGCGCTCAGCACGTTCTTCTTGCCCTTGTAGGGGTTCTCGCCGCTGCGGAACTCGACGCTCAGCGGGGTGCCGCGCAGGCCCAGCGCCTCGCGAAAGCAGTTGGCGAGATAGCGCTGATAAGCCGCCGGCACCGCGGCGGTCTGGTTGCCGTGGACGATGATGCGCGGCGGGTTCTTGCCGCCCTGGTGGGCGTAGCGCAGCTTGATCCGCCGCCCGCGCACCAACGGCGGCTGGTGACGCTCTACCGCCTGCTCCAGGACCCGCGTCAGGCGCGCGGTGGGCAGCTCGGCCACCGCCGCCCGGTAGGCCTCGTCGACGGAGCCGAGCAGGCGCCCTATGCCGCTGCCCCGCAGCGCGGAGATGAAGTGCGTGTCCGCGAAGGCCAGGAAGGCGAGCTTGCGATCCGCCTCGGCGCGCACCCGGTCGCGGCGTTCCGGCTCCAGGCCATCCCACTTGTTGATCGCCAGCACCAGCGCGCGCCCGCTCTCCAGCACCAGCCCCAGCAGCGAGGCGTCCTGGTCAGTGACGCCCTCCTGGGCATCGAGCACCAGCACCACCACGTGCGCGGCGGCGATGGCCTGCAGGGTCTTGACGATGCTGAACTTCTCCACCGTGTCGCGGACCCGGCCGCGGCGGCGTACGCCGGCGGTGTCGATGAGCACGTAGGGCCGCCCGCCGCGCTCGAAGGGCACCTCGATGCTGTCGCGAGTGGTCCCGGGCTGATCGAAGGTGAGCACCCGCTCCTCGCCCAGCAGGCGGTTCACCAGGGTCGACTTGCCGACGTTGGGCCGCCCGACGATGGCCACGCGCACACCCGCCGCGGCGCCGGGCTCGGCCGCCTCCGGAGCGGGCGAAGCGAACTCCTCGAGCACCTGGTCCATCAGCGCCTCGACCCCGCGCCCGTGGCTGGCGGAAACGGCCAGCGGCGGCCCCAGCCCCAGGGCGTGGAACTCCGCGACGAGCAGCTCGGCGTCGTCGCGGTCGACCTTGTTGACGACCAACCAGGCCCGCTTGCCGGTGGCGCGCAGGAAGCCGGCGATGATCTCGTCGCCGGCGGTCAGCCCGGCCCTGGCGTCCACCAGCAGCAGCGTCGCGTCGGCCTCGCGGATCGCGATGCGCGTCTGCTCGGCCATGGCGCCGTCGATACCCGAGTCCTCGCCCGAGAGCCCGCCGGTGTCGATGACGATGAAGGGCTGCTCATGGTGCCGCCCGACGCCGTACTTGCGATCGCGGGTAAGACCGGGCTGGTCCGCGACCAGGGCGTCGCGGCTGCGGGTGAGCCGGTTGAAGAGCGTCGACTTGCCCACGTTGGGACGCCCGACGAGAGCGATGACGGCGTGCATGGATCGAAGACCGGGGAGCCAGACGGATCGGCGCCATTGTACCCGAGCGCCGCGCCTGGCGCGGGCTCAGGGGCGCGCCAGGGAACGCAGCTGGCGATCGTGCGTCCGGCCCAGCAGGAGCTGCGCGGCCAGCGCGCCGCTGAGCGCAAGGAACATGTCCCACTGGGTGTCCCAGACGTCGCCCTGCAGGGCGAGGAAGTCCTCGGCCGCGCCGCCGACCAGTAGCGCCGCCCACCATTCGAGGAACTCGTAGAAGGCGCTCACGGCCAGGCAGACGCAGGCGACCAGCAGGAACAGCATTCTGCCGCGCTCCAGCGGCGTGCAGCGCAACAGGATCTCGCGCGCGGCGATCGCCGGCACGAAGCCCTGCGCGAGATGCCCGAGGCGATCGTAGTGGTTGCGCGAGAGCTCAAGAAGATCCTGGACCCAGAACCCGGCCGGCACCCGGGCGTAGGTGTAGTGGCCGCCGAGGATCAGGATCAGGGCGTGGACGAAGATCAGCGCGTAGAGCAAGGGGGTGAGCGGAAAGCGCCGCCGGGTGGCGAGCAGCAGCGGCACCACGATCAGCACCGGCGCGACCTCGAGCACCCAGGTGAGCCGGTCGTAGGGGGCGATGCCCGAGGCAATCAGCGCCGCCGCCCCCAGGGGCAGGTAGATGCCCGGCGCGCGCAGCGCCGCCACTGGCCTCACAGCGCCAGCTCGCCGGCGAGCAGCCCGCGCACCAGGCTCTCGACCGGCGCGTAATCGTCGCTCAGCACCGGCAGCTCCGCGAGCGGGGTGCCGGCAAGGCCCATGATCGGGGTGATGTTGTACCACTCGCGCGCCAGCCCGGTGCGGGCGCGCAGGGTCGCGGGCGGCCGATAGGCATCGCTCGCCGAGACGACGTAGACCATGCGCGCCGGGCGCTCGGGGATCTGATGCAGCCAGGCGGCCACGTGACGGAACTCCCCGCGCAGGGTCTTCACCAGGCTCTTCACCAACCGGGGATCGGGGTGCGCATCGACCATGTTCACCAGGTAGAGCCCCTCGGGCACCAAGCGCGATTTCACCAGCTGCGCGAACTCGCGCGTGACCATGTGATAGGGCACGGACAGATCGTGAAAGACGTCGGTGACGACCACCGCGAAGCTCGCCGCCGGCTCGGCGGCCAGCACCGTGCGCGCATCGCGGTGCACCACACGCATGCCGGTAGTGTCGACAAACATCTCCTGCTCCGCCACCCGGGTCACCTCGGGATCGATCTCGGCGACCGTGATCAGCTCGGCGGGAATCTGGGCGTGCAGCGAGCGCGGCTGGGTGTAGGCCCCGCCGCCGGCGAAGAAGGTCGGCTGCGCCACATCGCCGAAGTGGTCGCGGGTCAGCTCCTCCATGAGGTGCGCGTAGGGGGCGAGCAGCAGGCGCGGCTCCTGGCGGTGGTTGATCCCGTGCACCAAGTGATCGAGCACCAGCGAGCGTGCCTCACCGTAGGGCGCTTCGGCGGAATCGTCCACCACGCGAATGCAGAAATAGCTGCTCTCCCGGTCGCAGGGGTTGCGGTAGCCGTCCGTGGCGCCGGCCAGCAGCGCGAACAGCCCCGCCAGCATCACGGCCGCGACCGGCATGGCCGGCGCTCGGCGCGCGAAGGGCAGCGCCATAAGGAACAGGAACACCGCGCAGCCGATGATGATGCGCCGTGTCCCGAAGGCCTGCACCAGCCAGTACCCGGTGACGAAGGTGCCGAAGATGCTGCCCAGGGCCGCGAGCGCGTGCATGCGCCCGACCACGTGCCCGGGGCGCGGATCGAGCCGCAGCGCCAGCGTGGTCAGCAGGGGCGTGACCACGCCGATCAGCACCGCCGGAACGAAGAACAGGGCGACCATGTAGAGGAAGCTGGCGCTGATCAGGTCCAGGCCGCTGGCCTGGATGCGGGGCGCGATCCAGGCCAGCTGCCAGAGGCTGGCCACGCAGAACGCCCCGCCCGCCCCCAGCACCCAGGCCGTCGCCCGCTCGTCGGCGCCACGATCGGCCCAGACGCCGCCGAGCCAGTTGCCGAGCGACAGCCCGGCCAGGACCACGCCGATGATGGAGGTCCAGGAGTACAGGGACACGCCGACATACGGCGCGATCAGGCGGGCCGCGACCAGCTCCAGGACCATGAGCGCAGCGGAGCTGAGAAAGACGACCGCCGCGTAGAGCCAGACGCGCGCGGGCGCGCTCATGGCGCGGCGGACGTCACGATGCAGGGCGGGACCAAGCGCGTCTCCGCCAGTACCTGCGGGCGAGGCCGGTTCAATTCAGGCTCGAACCGGCGAACAGCCCGGCCCAGTCCTCTTCCTCGGTGGCCTCGCTGGCGCGCAGCTCGATACCGACGGCGAAGCTCTCGGGGCTGCCCTCGACCGCCCGGCACCAGCGCACCACGCCGGTCAGATAGAAGCGCCCGCGCCGGCCCTTGATCTCCACCCACATGTCGAGCACGCAGCCTTCCGGCGCCTCGCAATCGACCTCGATCTGCAGCCCGGTGGCCGACAGGTCCACCGACGAGCAGTACAGCATGCGACCGCGCAGCGCCTCTGCTTGGTCAGACTCGATGATGCGCAGCGTGACCTCCTCGCGCTGGCGCATGCGCCGGTGACGGCGCCGCTCGCGCCGGCGCCTCAACGCTTGCCCTCCCGGTCGCCGACAACCATCAGCTTCGCCTTGTTCGCGCCATCCGGGTCGGCGGCGCCGGCCGCCCCGCCGGTGACCACCCGCACCGAGCCCAGGCGCCGCTCTAGCTGCGCGATCATGCGGTCCACGCCTGCCGGGTGCTGGAGCTCGCGGGCCAGCTGCAGGTGATCGCGCGCGGCGCGCGGGTCACCGAGGTTCAGCGCGACCTCGGCCAGCAGGCACTGGATGAGGCTGCGGTCGTTCTCGGTCTGGATCGCGCCCGCGGCGGCCTCCAGCAGGTGCTGGCGGGCGTCCTCGAAGCGCAGGTCCGAGACCGCCAGGACCCCGTGCAGCCAGTGGAAGTAGGCACGGTTCTGCGGGGTGAGCGCGCCGGGCCAGAGCACGTGCACCAGCAAGGCCCGGGCGCTGTCGAGGTCGCCGGACTTGAAGGCGCGGAAGGCCTGCGGCACCACGCCCTGGCGCAGGTGCCCCCACAGCAGCCACAGCGCCAGCGGCACCAGGATCAGACCGGGCCACCAGCCGACCAGTGCCATGACCGCGGCGGCCACCAGGGCTAGCAGCGAGAAGATGAGGGGCAGCGAGGGCGTGATCATGGCGGGCGGCGATTCCGTGCGTCAGCTGAGGTTAGCAGTGCCCCCCACGGGGTACAACCGCCACGCGCACGCGCTCAGGGAAGCCTTCCGACCCGCAGGTGCAGCGGCCAGCGCACGGTGACCGGGCTGCCGTCCGGGCGCGGCCAGACCGGCCGCAGCCGGCTCGCCAGGGCAGGTAGCGGGTCATCGCCACGGGCGCTCATGTAGCGGCGCGTGGAGGACCAGGTCCCAAGGTAGCCCAGCAACTCCTCCAGGCCGAGGCTGGCTTCCAGCGCAAACGACGGGGTGGCGCGCTCGCGGAACGGAAACGGCAGGGTCGCGTACCCGGCCTCGACCAGCGGGCGCTCCGGCGGCCAGAAGGGTCCCACCACCGAGCGGTTGAACTCGGCGATGCGCACATCGACCGCGGGGCAGACCTCGACCAGGTTGTAGCACCAGACCGCGATCACGCCATCGGGGGTGAGCACCCGGCGCACCTCCGCGTAGAAACGCGGCGCGTCGAACCAGTGCAGGGCCTGCGCGACCGTAACCAGGTCGATACTGCGCCCGCCGATCGGCGAGCGCTCCGCGGTCGCGGCAACGTAGCTCACCCCCGCTCGGGTCCGGGCATTGGCGAGCTGGGCACGGCTCGGGTCGCTCGCGATCACCTGCTCGAAGCGCTCGGCCAGGTCCAGCGCCACCTGGCCGCTGCCGGTGCCGCAGTCCCAGGCCCGGCGCCGCGCCGCGGCCAGCCCGCTCAGGTAGTCGAGCAGCGCCCCGGGGTAGCGTGGGCGATAGCGGGCATAGTGATCCGCATGTCCCGAGAAATGGTCCTTGAAGCCCCCCGCACGG
>JBFKOE010000113.1:0-6440 GCA_041629015.1 Gammaproteobacteria bacterium | reverse complement strand
CGGGGCCCATCCGCGGATGGTGCCCCGCCCGACTGCTCTCGTTTGCCTGAGGCCGAAGCTATCCCCGGAGCTTGCGCGTTAGCCGCTGGCGCGGAGAGGTTCTAATGAAAATGTTTTAAAACATACTATTGCAGGACATTTTTAAACTTATATCTTAGATTTAGCCGCGATCTGTCCGCCAAGCGGTCAGGCTTCCCGCGTCTAGCTGCCTGCCGCGCTCAGCAGGGCCTCCACCCGGCGCAGGTCCTCCTCGGTGTCCACGCCCGGCCCCGCCTCGGCACGTGCATCGGCAACCCGTATTTCCTCCCCGTGCCAGAGTGCGCGCAGCTGCTCCAGGGCCTCCATGCGCTCGAGCGCGCAGGGTCCCCATTCGACGAAGCGGCGCAGGAAGCCCACCCGGTAGGCGTAGAGCCCGATGTGTCGCCGGTGCAACTCGGACGGCGCGGCGGCGCCGCCGTCGCCGAAGTGCACCCGGTCCCAGGGCACCGGTGCGCGGCTGAAGTAGCGTGCATAGCCGCGCGCATCGCTCACCACCTTGACAACGTTGGGATCGAACAGCTCGGAAGCGTCCCGCAGCGGGGCCGACAGGGTCGCCATGCCGGCGGAGTTCTCGAGTAGCAGTGCCGCGACCTGGTCCAGGTTGGCCGCCGGCATCAGCGGCTCGTCCCCCTGCAGGTTGACGACCACCGCCTCCCGCGGCCAGCCGCGCTGTCTCGCCACCTCGCAGATCCGGTCGGTGCCCGAGGCATGGTCCGCGGCCGTCATGCAGACCTCGGCCCCGAACCCGGCGGCCGCCTCCTCAACCCGCGGATCATCGGTGGCTACGATCACCTCGCTGGCCGCGCTCCGCCGCGCCCGCTCCCAGACGTGCTGGACCAGCGGCTTGTCGCCCAGTTGCCGCAGCGGCTTGCCGGGCAGGCGGGTCGAACCGTAGCGGGCCGGGACGACGATCCGGAACTCCAATCAGACTTCCTCGTCCTCGGGCAGCCGGCGCGCCTCGTCCTCGAGCATCACCGGGATGTCGTCGCGGATGGGATAGGCCAGGCGGTCGGCCTTGCAGATCAGCTCCTGCTCGGCCTTGCGGTACACCAGCGGGCCTTTGCACAGGGGGCAGACCAGGATCTCTAGCAGCTTCTTGTCCATTCAACCCTTCCTCTCCAGAAGTTCCGACAGGCGCTGCGCGAAGCGGCTGTCGAGCTCGACGGTGACGGGCACGTACCAGTGCCCCGACGTCGCGAACCGGCGGCATTTTACCGCATCCTTTTCGGTCATCAGGACCGGCAGACCAAAGGGCTCGAAGGTGAGCTCCCAGTCGCTGAACGGGTGGTGGTCCGGAAACGGATGCTCGATCGGGTTCACGCCCAGACGCCGCAGCATCTCGAAGAAGCGCGCCGGGTTGCCGATCCCGGCGACGGCGTGAACCTGGCGCCCGCGCAGCTCCTCCCAGCTCAGCGCCTGGTGCTCGTCGACGAGGTTCACCGGGGTGCCGGGACGCAGCTTCATGCTGAACGCCTTCGGGCCGCCGATGCCGTTGACCACTGTGATCTGCACCCGCTTCAGCCTGCGGCGCGGCTCGCGCAGCGGCCCGGCGGGCAGGCAGTGGCCGTTACCGAAGCCGCGCACCCCGTCGATGACGCAGATCTCGATGTCGCGGCCCAGGGCGTAATGCTGCAGGCCGTCGTCGCTGACGATGACGTCGCACCCCGCGTGCTCTACCAGCGCCCGAGCCGCCTCCACGCGGTTGGGCCCGGCAGCCAGCGGACACGCACAGTGGCGGGCGAGCAACACCGCCTCGTCGCCGACCACCGTCGGGTCGCTGTCGGGGCGCACCTGCTGCGGCCAGTTGCGCGCGCCGCCCCGATATCCCCGGCACACCACGCCCGGCCGCAGGCCCTGGCGGGCGAGGTAGCTCGCCAGCCAGGCCGTCAGGGGGGTCTTGCCGGTGCCGCCGACCGTGAGGTTGCCGACGACGATCACCGGCACGCCGAGCCGGTGCACGCGCAGGATCCGCAGCCGATAGGCCAGGCGCCGCACGGCGACGGCGAGGCGGTAGAGCCATGAAACCGGCACCAGGGCCAGCGTCAGGGCGCTTTCGCGGTACCAGTGTTGCTCGAGGCGCGTCAATTGGATCCCCGGCCTCGCCCGGCGAGGCCAGCCGGCAAGGTGCTACTTTTGTTCTTCCTCCGGCCGCTTCGCGGCGAAGGTGATGTGCACGATCCCGAGCTGGCGGGTGGCGTCCATGGCGCGGATGACGGCCTGATGCGGAGTGCGCGCATCGGCACTGATGATCAGCGGCGGGTCCTTGCGGCCCGCCTGCGCCTTCTCGATCGCAGTCTTCAAGGTCTCCAGGCGCGTGTTCACCACTTCCTGGCGGTTGACATAGTAGCGACCCTGGGCGTCGATGGTGATCTCGACGGGCTCGTCCGGGCGCTCGCGCTCGTCCCCGGCAGCCTCCGGCAGCTGGATCTTGAGCTCGGCCTCGCGATCGAAGGTCGTCGAGACCATGAAGAAGATCAGCAGCAGGAAGACGACGTCGATCAACGGCGTCAAATTGACATCCGGCCCTTCCCCGCGCTGCGGGCGCAGGTTCATGCCGGTTGCGCCTCCCCTTCCGGATCGCCCTCACGCTCCCCGTGCATGACCTCCACCATCTTCAGCGCCTCTTCCTCCATGCGCACCACCAGGTCGTCGACCCGGCCCCGAAAATAGCGGTAGAACATCAGCGTGGGGATGGCCACCGACAGGCCGGCGGCGGTGGTGATCAGCGCTTCCGAGATGCCGCCGGCGAGCACGCTAGGATTGCCGACGCCGTGGCCCATGATGGCCGAGAAGACCTTGATCATGCCGATCACCGTGCCGAGCAGGCCGAGCAGCGGGCTGATGGAGGCGATGGTGCCCAGGGAGTTGAGATAACGCTCCAGCTCGTGCACGACCTGGCGCCCCGTCTCCTCGATACTTTCCTTCATGATCTCGCGATCGTGGTGGAGGTTCACCAGCCCCGCGGCGAGCATGCGCCCGAGCATCGAGCCCTTGCGCAGCGCCGCGATGCGCGAGGCGTCGAGCTGGGCGTTGCGGTACATGTGCCAGACCTGCGCGACCAGGTGCCGCGGTATCACCCGCTTGGTCTGCAGCGTCCAGAAGCGCTCGCAGATGATGGCCAGCGACAGCACGGAACAGGCGAGGATCGGCACCATCAGCCAGCCGCCCGCTTTGATCAATTCGAGCACGTACCAAGGCCCCCTGGGGATGCGTCCGCCGGTCGGATGCCGGGGTCGGAAAAGGCGGTATGGTACTCGATTTGCCCCTATGCCCAAAGGAGCCGTCAGGGCGCGCGCCAGTAGCGACGAGCGCTTTCGCGATGCCCGTCGGGCCCTCGCAGATCGGTACGCGGATCGAGGACGAAGCGCAGGGCGCCGAAGCGCGAGGTCTCCAGCACGCTCGCCCCGGTCTCGCGGTAACGCGCGACCACCTCCGGCCTGGGGAAGCCCCAGCGATTGCGATGACCGGCCGAGACCAGCGCGAAGCGCGGCCGCACGGCCGCGAGCAAGCTCGGCGACGAGGAGCTGGCGCTGCCGTGGTGCGGGACGACCAGGACCGCGGCCTCCAGCGCGGCGCCGTGCGCAGCGACCAGGTCGCGCTCAGCCGCCTTCTCGATGTCGCCGGTCAGCAGCAGCGCGTGCGCTCCCGCGCTGACCCGCAGGACGCAGGAGGCATCGTTCGACTTGCCGGACGCCTCGCCCCTAGGGTGCAGGAACTCAAAGCGCACGCCATCCCACTCCCAGGGCTCCACCGTGCGGCAACCGCGCGCGGGCCGACCCAGGTAGCGCTCCGAGCGCGCCGTCACCAGCTCGTCGACCGCCAGCGATCGCAACACCGATTCCGCGCCCCCGGAGTGATCGGAATCCCCGTGGCTGATCACCGCGCGGTCCACCCGGGCGATGCCGAGCGCTATCAGGTAGGGCACGATCACGGTGCCTCCGGCGTCCAGCTCCGGGCCGTAGCGGGGGCCGGCGTCGTAGAGCAGGACGTGGCGCTCGGTCCTGACCACCGCGGCCAGGCCCTGCCCGACGTCCAGCAGCGTGAACACCGCGCTGCCCGGCACCGGCGGCGGGGTCGCGCGCACCGCGAGCGCGGGCACGAGCAGGAGCAGCCCGAGCCAGCGTGCCGGGACACCCCGGGGCGCGAGCAGCACCGCCACGCCGCAGACCGCCAGCGGCACCGCCCACCAGGCGGGTTGGCCCGCGAACCAGTGAGCGAATTGCCACGCCGCCATGCGTTCGAGCACCTGCCACAGGCCATCGAGCAGCCAAGCGGCGAGCAGCAGGAACCCGTGGCCCCATCCGCCCTGGACCAACTCCAGGCTCGCACCGAGCAGGGCGAGCGGCACGACCAACAGCCCCACCCAGGGAACGGCGAGCAGATTGGCCACCGGCGCGACGATCGAGAACTGACCGAACAGGAACAGCAGCGCAGGGAGCAGACCGAAAGCGACGACCCACTGGACGCGACCCCACTGCCGCCAGCGCGACCGTTGCCCCGCACCGCCGGCCACGCCCCAGAGGATCGCCGCCACCGCGCCGAAAGAGAGCCACAGCCCGGGCGCCAGCACGGCCAACGGGTCCCAGAGCAGCACCAGGAACAAGGCCAGGGCCAGGGTACGGGCAAGGTCGGTGGTGCGACGCAGGATCACCGCCCCCATGGCCACCAGGACCATGATCAGCGCACGCTGAGTGGGCACCGAGAAGCCCGCCATGGCGCTGTACAGGGCGGCGGCGCCGAGCCCCGCCCAGGCCCCCGCGATCTGCGCCGGAACCCGCCGGCAAAGCGCGGCCGAGAAGCGCCAGGCACGCCGCGCCGCGAACAGGAACAGGCCGGCAACCAGGCCGACGTGAAGGCCGGAGATCGCCATCAGATGATTGGTGCCGGTGCGGCGCAAGACCTCCCACTGCTCCCGCGACAGTCCCGATCGCTCACCGATGGTCAAGGCACCGATCGCCGGGGCCATGCGCTCCTCCCCGAGCGAATCGGCAATACGATCGGCCAGGTATTGACGGGCGCGGGCGACGGGATTGCCAATGCCGACCGTTGGCAGGGGCCGATTGTCCTCGCCGGCACGCACGTAGCCCGTGGCCCGGATGCGGTGCTGGAGCAGCCAGCTCTCGTAGTCGAACGTCCCGGGGTTGCTCAGCCCGCGGGGGCGCTTGAGCTTGACCCGCAGCTGCCAGCGCTCGCCGACCTTGAGCCGAGGCGGGTCGCGGTACCAGGACAGGCGTACCATGCCCGGCGAAGGGTGGCGCTCGTCGGCATGCACGAGTTCCTCGACTCTGAACTCGAATCGCGTGCGGCGGGTATCGGCGACCGGCAGCGCGGCCACATGGCCGCGCACCATCAGCTCCTCGCCCTCCAGCGCGGCCGGCAGCGACGAGTCGAGGATGAGGGCGGCGCGCAAGGTCGCCCACAGCAATCCGCAGAGCGCGATCAGCGGCAGCCGCCAGCGCGGGCGCGCCCAGCAGGCGAAGAGGAGCAGCGGGATTGCCAGGGCCAGGCGCGCATCCGGCAGGGATGCCATGCTGTGCAGTGCAACAATCCCGGCCAGCCAGGCCAGCACCCCGAGCGTCATTCTCGTCCCTGAAAAAAAGTGGATAATACGGGAGCAGATTATCCGATCAGTTCAAAGTCTCGGCGCACCTATATCAACCATACGATGGGGATCATCCCTTTCCCCCCGAGACGCAGCGCAGCGGAGCACGCAGTCGCCGGCCGTGAAGAGACTCATCAAGCGCCACATGCCGAGTCACCACGTGATCCGCAACCATCAGCAGTTGCGATTCTTCGGCAAGCTGTTGCACGACCCCAACCTCTGGCATCTTAACCGAAGATCGGTTTCCGGCGCCTTCGCCGTCGGCTGCTTCAACGCCTGGGTCCCGGTGCCTTTTCAGATGGTCCTTTCGGCCGCGGCGGCGATCCTCTGCCGGGTCAACCTGCCGATCTCGGTCGCACTGGTCTGGATCACGAATCCCGTGACCATGCCGCCGATCTTCTACTTCGCCTATGTGGTCGGCACCTGGTTCCTGGGCGTGCCGGTACGCGAGGTGGAGTTCGAGATCTCCCTGGCCTGGCTGGGCGCGGAGCTCGGCGCGATCTGGAAGCCGTTCCTGCTCGGCTGCCTGATATGCGGGCTGGTGAGCTCGGCGCTGGGTTACGCAACCATGCGGGGGCTGTGGCGGCTGACCGTGGTGCGGAATCTGCGCGCGCGCCGGCTGCTGCATCTGCGCCGTCGGCGCGCCAACGAGGCAAAGCGCGAGCAGACCGGGGCGCCGGCCGAGCCGACTAAGCGCTGATGCGGCCGTCGCTCAGGGTGCACACGCGGCTCATGCGCTCGGCGATACTCACGTCGTGCGTGACCACGACCAGGCTGGTGCCCAGCTCCTCGTTCAACT
>JBFKOE010000112.1:0-6443 GCA_041629015.1 Gammaproteobacteria bacterium | reverse complement strand
CGCGGAAGCGGAGGCGGGGCTCGCGAGCGAGTTTCAGCGCGCGCGAAACGACAAGGCCGCGCTGGTGCAGGAGCAGCGCCTGCTCGAGCTCGCGCAGGCGGAGCTCGCCCGAGCGCAGAATCTATTGCAGCGTGGCCTCGGTTCGGTGGCGCAGCTCGATGCGGCCCGCCGCGAGCTGGTGCGTCAGGAGCTTGCGCTCGAGAGCCGCGAGTATTCCATTGCCGATCACGACAGCCGGCGGGCGCAGTGGGGCGCGCGGCTGGATCGCGCGCGTGCGGCCCTCGTGCTCGCCGAGATAGACCTGGCGCATGCGACGCTCAGCGCGCCCTTCGCCGGCCGCGTGGCCCGCGTCGCGGTAGCACCCGGCGACCGGGTCCGCATCGGCGACACCATGGTGGAGATCTACGATTCCGCGGCGCTGGAAGTGCGGGCCCAGATCCCCGCCACCCAGCTCGGGGCCGTGCAGGCGGCGCTGGCGCAAGGCGGGTCGCTGGAGGCGATCGCTCAGACAGAGCTCGGCAGGGTACCGCTGCGCTTGGAGCGCCTCGCCGCTGAGGTGGCGAGGGGCAGCGGTGGCGTGGACGCACTGCTTGCGGTGCAGCCGCAAGCGCAGGCGCTGCAGCTCGGACAGTTCCTCACCGTCTACCTGAGCCTGCCCCCTGACGAGGGCCTGGTCGCGTTGCCGTTCGAGGCCCTGTACGGACGCGGCCGCATCTACAAGGTCGTCGACGGCCGCCTGCAGGGCCTGGAGATCGAGCGCGCCGGGGAGCTGCGGGCGCCGGGCGCGGAGCCGCGGATGCTGGTTTCTTCCCCCAGTCTGCGGGCGGGCGATCGCGTGCTCGTCACCCAGCTGCCGAACGCCGTCGACGGCCTGCTGGTCGAGGCGTCAGGCGGCTGAGAGCCAGCGGGCTGGACCGACGATGAATCTCGGCCTGATCGCGCTGTTCGCCCGCCACCGGGTGGCGGCCAACCTGCTGATGCTCATGATGCTGCTGGCCGGCATCTGGGCGCTCGACAAGCTCAACGTCCAGTTCTTTCCCAACGTCGACATCCAGGTGGTCGCGGTTCGGGTGGTCTGGAGCGGGGCCAGCGCCGAGGACGTGGAGCGCGCGATCACCGTGCCGTTGGAGCAAGAGCTGCGCGGCATCAATCGGCTGCGCCAGCTGACCTCGAGCTCGACCACGGGCGTGGCGGCGATCACCCTGGAATTCGAGGAAGGCTCAGACATGGGCCTGATGACCGACGAGGTCAAGGAGCTGGTGGATCGCACGCGGGGCCTGCCCGAGGATGCCGAGGAGCCGCAGATCACGCAGCCGGCGCTCTACGAGCGCATCGCGCGGGTCCTGGTCACCGGCGCCGGCACGTTGCAGGAGCTGCGGCCGCTGGCCCGGCGCTTCGAGCGCCAGCTGCTCGAGCGCGGTATCGCGCGAATCCAGCTCGCCGGCCTGCCCGACGAGGAGGTCGCGATCCAGGTACCCGCGGCCCGCCTTCAGGAGCTGAATCTTTCGCTCGGTGACATCGCGCGCCGCGTGGCCGGCACCAGCCGGGACCTTCCCGCCGGATCCGCCGGGCGATCCGATGTCGGGCGCCAGCTCCGCAGCCTGGAGCAGCGCCGCGACGTGCGCGGCTTTGAGTCCATCCCGGTGGTCGCCGACGAAAGCGGTCGGGTGCTCACCGTGGCGGACTTGGGCACGGTGGAGCGACGCCCGCGGCAGGGGCAGGGGCGGCTGTACTACCGGGGCATGCCGGCCGTGGAGCTGGAGCTGCAGCGGGCGGCGGCCGCCAATTCCCTGGTCTCGGCGGGCATCCTCGAGGAATGGCTGGCGGAGACCCGCCCCCAGTTGCCGGGCAATGTGCAGATCGTCGTTTATGACCAGGCCTGGCAGTACATCCGCGATCGCATCAACCTGTTGCTCAAGAACGGTTCCGGCGGGCTGGTGCTGGTCGTTGCCGTGCTGTTCCTGTTCCTGAGCGGGCGGGTGGCGTTCTGGGTCGCGGTCGCCATCCCGGTGTCGTTCATGGCGACGCTGATGGCGCTGCAGCTGGTCGGTGGCAGCATCAACATGATCACCCTGTTCGCGCTCATCATGACCCTGGGGATCATCGTCGATGATTCCATCGTGGTCGGCGAGGATGCGATGACCCATTTCGCGGCCGGTGAAGGGCCGCTGGAGGCGGCCGAGGGCGGGGCGCGGCGCATGCTCCCGCCAGTGGCGGCGTCGTCCCTGACCACGATCGCCGCCTTCCTGCCGCTGATGCTGGTCGGCGGACCCATCGGCAGCATCCTCTTCGGCATCCCGCTGATCGTCGTTTGCGTGATCGTCGCGTCACTGGTCGAGTGCTTCCTCGTGCTGCCGGGTCACCTGCGGGTCAGCTTCACGGGAATGCGCGGCCGGGCGCGGGAGAGCCGCCTGCGACGACGCCTGGATGATGGCTTCGCGCACTTTCGCGAGCACTGGTTTCGGCCGCTCGCCACTGGTGCCGTCGAGCGGCGCTGGATCACGCTCAGCGTCGCGGTCGCGGCGCTGACGCTGTCGCTGGGGCTGATCCGCGGCGACCGGATCGGCTTCACGCTGTTTCCGGGGGTCGAGGGCACCATCCTCTACGCGAACGCCACCTTCACCCCGGGCACGCCGGCCGAGCGGGTCGAGGCCTATTTGGCACACCTGGATCAGACGCTGCGCGATACCGAGGAGGCCCTGGGCGGCGACTTGATCCAGGAGGTTGTGCTGCGCAGCGGGCGCGGCGTCTTCGGTGGCCAGGACACGGTACAGGGCGAGCACATCGGCTCGATCATCGTCGAGCTGGTGGAGCCGGACCGGCGCCAGGTACGCAATCGCGATTTCGTGCGGGCCTGGCGCGAGCGGGTCCAGCCAAGGCCCGGCATGACCTCCTTCCTGATCACCGAGCGCCTGCTCGGGCCCCCGGGCCGCGATCTGGAGGCCCGCCTTACCGGGCAGGATGCCGAGACGCTGAAGGCCGCGGCGCTGGCGCTGGCCGAGGAGTACGAGGCCTTCCCGGCCGTTTCCGCGGCCGAGGACGACATGCCCTGGGGGCAGCAGCAGATCGTGTACCGGGTCTCGGCGGTCGGGCGCGCGCTCGGGCTAACGACCGAGTCGGTGGGCACGCAGCTGCGCGCCGCCTACGACGGGCAGCTGGTGCAGGTCTACCAGGACGATGGCGAGGAGATCGAGGTCCGGGTGATGCTGCCGGATGCGGAGCGCGACGACCTTGGCAGCCTGGAGCGGCTCGGGCTGACGCTCGGCGATGGCAGCGCGGTGCCGCTGCCCACCGCGCTCGAGCTGGAGAGCCGGCGCGGATTCGAGGTCCTGCGCCACGCCGACGGCCAGCTCGCGGTCAACGTATCGGCCGAAGTCGACCGCACCCTGGACAACGCCAACCGCATCCTGGAGGAGCTGCAGCGCACCGCCCTGCCGCGGATCGCGGAGCAGTACGGCGTGCGCTACTCGCTGGAGGGTCGCGCGGCCGATCAGCGCGAGACGCTAGGGGACATGAAGCGCGGCATGGTGTTCGCGCTGATCATGATCTACCTGGTGCTGGCCTGGGTGTTCGGCTCCTACAGCCGACCCCTGGCGGTAATGGTGACCATCCCCTTTGGCCTGATCGGGGCGATCCTGGGCCACTGGCTGCTCGGCATCGAGCTGACCATCCTGTCTCTCTTCGGCCTGTTCGGCCTGTCGGGCATCGTGGTCAATGACTCGATCATCCTGGTGAGCTTCTACCAGCGCCTGCGCGACGAGGGCTTGGGGACGCGCGAGGCGGTGGTCGAGGCGGCCTGCCAGCGCCTGCGTGCCGTGCTGCTGACCTCGCTGACCACCATCGCCGGGCTGCTGCCGCTGCTGTTCGAGACCTCGGTGCAGGCCCAGTTCCTGATACCGATGGCAGTGTCGATCAGCTTCGGCCTGGCGGTTGCCACGGTCCTGGTGCTGCTGGTCATGCCGTCGCTGCTGACCGTGGTGGAGGATGCCCGCGCCGCGCTCGCCAGGCGCTTCGTCGCGCGCCCGGCCTGAACCGCGCAGCCAGCGCGCCGAAATCCGCAAGCGGCGGGCGGCTACTGCAGGGTGACCTGGACCTCGCGCTCGACCGGGGTCCCATCGCCCGCGGAGCGAATGGCGACCGTCACGGTCTGCCCCGGCCTGCGCCCCAGCAGCCCGACCTTGAGATGGCTGAAGCGGGTGACCACCGCGCCCTCGAGCCGCGTGATTTGGTCGCCGGCGGCGATGCCGGCCCTCTCCGCGCCGCTGCCCTCGAACACCTGCCCGACCAGCACCCGGTCCTCTTCCGTGCGCACCAGGATGCCGAGCTTGCCGCCCGAGGCCACGCGCAGGCGCGGCACCGGCACCAGGAGATCCCCCGTGCCGTACACGTGATGAGAGCCGGAGCTTTCCGGCAGCACGATCAGATCGCTGACCGCGACTCGCCTCTTCACGCGATCCGGTATGCCCTGGCGAAATCCCGCGTGACCGCGCCCGGCCATAACCACCAGCCGGTGACCCGGATTGGCCTCCAGGTAGGCGGCGGCGTTCCGTGCCATGGTCTCGTCCCAGGTGTTCATTACGTCCAGGAAATGCTCGAAGGGCTGGGATTCGTCCTGGTGCAGCTCAAAGGCATCGCGAATGCGCTGCGAGTAGCCCTCGTTGGTCGGGCTGTACTCGGCCGGCAGCTGGGCGCGCAGCTCTTCGGGCAACGCGTCGAGACCGACCCGGCCGATCTCGCGGGTGATCGCCTGCGGTGCATTGAGGGCGATGACCGGGATCGCGTGCTCGCGCGCGTACTCGAGGATCGGCCGGTAGAGGGGATATTCGAAGCGCCAGCGCTCGTAGTACTCGGTGCGCAGCAGCATCTGCGACACGTCGATACGCCCGGCGATGTAGTCGTCCAGGTGCGCCTGCACGTCCTGCTGGAACCACTCCACCCCGAGGGCGACCGCCTGCTCCCGCCGATGGAGGGCACGGAGCACGGCAAGCTGCACCAGATGGTTGTCGTAGCGGTCGTGGGATTCGCCGACATAGACCACGCGCGGGGGGCCGCGGCTGTCCAACGCCTCGGCGAGTGGCAACTCGCGCTCGCCGTCGCGCGCCCGCAAGGCCAGGCGTTCGATCTCCGCCAGGGCGCCCGCCAGTCCCAGGTCCTCGACCTCGACGCTGTCGTCGCCCAAGTGCCCCGCCAGCTGACCGTAGCAGCCGGTCAGCGTGGCAAGGCAGACGGCTGCCACGATCGTCCGTAATTGTTTAAATTGGCTCATGATCAACATTATGACAGCGCGCGGCGCCCCGTGCTCCCGCCGCGGTCGCGGGGCTGGCGTCGCGCGCCGACCTCTTGCGTTGCCGCGCATCGCCGCGCTGGGCGCGATCCTGCTGGCCGCGCCCCAGGCGTGGGCCGCCGAGCCGATCCACCACGAACTGCGGGTGGCGCTCGACCCGCGGACCGGCAGGATCGAGGTGCACGACCGAATCCGTCTGCCTAGCGATCTACCGCTGGCAGGCTTGGAGTTCGAGCTCGGCCGCGAGTTCACGCCGGCACTCGGATCGGCGCTGACCGAGCTCGTGGATCGCCCCGCCGCGGGTGGGTTGAAGCGCTATCGAGCGAAGGCCACGGGCGATGGGCGAACCGTCGAGATACGCTACTCGGGCACCGTCGGCACCGCGCCCGTGCATCCCGAGCACGGCATGCCGCTGGCCGATGTATCGCCCGAGGGCGCATACCTCGACGGCAGCAGCGGCTGGTACCCGCGGGTTGAGGACCGGCTGCTCACCTTCGACCTGAGCGTCGCGCTCCCGCCCGGCTGGCTGGCGATCAGCCAGGGCAGTCATTCCGACCGCGAGCCGGGCGCGGCGACCTGGCAGGCCGCCACGCCGCAGGACGACATCTACCTGGTCGCTGGGCCGTACACCATGTACCGGGCGCAGGGCGACTCGGGCGAGGCCCAGGTGTTTCTGCGCGACGCGGACGGGGCGCTGGCGCGCCGCTACCTGGAGGCGACCGAGGACTACCTGGCGCTCTACTCGCGACTGATCGGCCCATATCCCTTCCCCAAGTTCGCGGCGGTCGAGAATCGCTGGGAGACGGGTTACGGCATGCCGTCGTTCACCCTGCTCGGCCCGCGGGTCATGCGCCTGCCGTTTCTGCTGGCCAGCTCCTACCCCCATGAAATCCTGCACAACTGGTGGGGAAACAGCGTCTACGTCGACTTCGGGCAGGGCAACTGGAGCGAGGGGCTGACCACCTACCTCGCCGATCACCTGATCCAGGAGGGCCGGGGCGGCGGCGCCGACTACCGGCGCTCGGTGCTGCAGAAGTACGCGGACTACGTCGCCGGGGATGAGGATTTCCCGCTCAGCGCCTTCCGCTACCGCCACAGCGGCGAGAGCCAGGCGGTCGGCTACGGCAAGACCATGATGCTGTTTCACATGCTGCGCCGG
>JBFKOE010000111.1:0-6468 GCA_041629015.1 Gammaproteobacteria bacterium | reverse complement strand
GCTGGTGCTGTTCATGATCTGGCTGTATCTGGGCTGGCTGATCCTGCTCACCGGCGCGAGCGTCGCCTTCTACCACCAGAACCCGCAGTACCTCAGGCGCCACCGCGGCATCGTGCGCCTGAGCAATCACGACCGTGAACGACTGGCCCTGCTGATCGCGGCCGAGGTCGCGCAGCGCTTTCACCGCGGTGCTGCTCCCGCCGGCGAAGCGGAACTGAGCAGTCTGCTGCGGGCGCCGCGCGAAGCCGTGCAGCTGGTGGCCGGGGCGCTCGCCGCGCAGGGCCTGATCCGCGAGACGGCGAGCCCGCGCGGCTACGTGCCCTGCCGCTCGCTCGACCAGATCCCGCTCACCGAGGTCGTCGGTGCGGTGCGCAGGAGCGGCATCGTCAGCGACGGCGGGCGCATGCACAAGGACCCGCGGGTCGAGGCGATCGCCGCGGATCTCGAGCGCGCGATCTCCGCCACCCTCGGGCAGACCAACCTGCTTGACCTCGTCGAGCGCGAACCGGCCACGACCCTGGAAGCGCGCACGCGGCACGGCTGAGCGATTTGGATCACGCGGGCCGCTGTGGGATCATTGCCCGCCGGCTGGGGCAGCCGACGGCGCCTCGATCCCGGAGCCAGTCGTGGCCCCTGCCGCCACTTCACCACGCGAGGACTCCACCATGACCAGAATGCTCCCGGGCGCGGCGCTCGCGCTCGCCACCGTCACCCTCGCCTGGGCGGCCGAGCCGCCGGCGCTCACCAGCCAGCAACAGCGGCTCGGCTATACCATCGGCCTGCAGATCGGGCAGAGCCTGAAGGGTGACGGCCTGGAGGTCGACGTGGACGCCATGGCGCTCGGCGTGAAGGACTTCCTGGCCGGGCGCGAGCCGCGGCTGAGCGAGGAGGACAGGCGCGCGACCTTGCAGGCCCTGGCCGAGGAGCAGCAGCGCCGCCGCGCATCGAGCGCCGAGGAGAATGCGGCCGCCGGGGCCCGCTTCCTGGCCGAGAACAAGGCCAAGGACGGCGTGGTGACGCTGGCCAGCGGGCTGCAGTACAAGGTCATCAAGGCCGGCACCGGCAAGCAGCCGACGGCCTCCGACACGGTGCTGGCGCACTATCGCGGCACCCTAATCGATGGCACCGAGTTCGACAGCTCGTTTCGCCGCGGCCAGCCCGCGACCTTTCCGGTGAACGGGGTCATCCGCGGCTGGCAGGAGGCGCTGCCGCTGATGAAGGAGGGCGCGCGCTGGGAGGTCTACATTCCCGCCGATCTCGCCTACGGGCCGCGCGGGGCGGGCGAGAGCATCGGCCCCAACCAGACCCTGATCTTCGAGATCGAGCTCATCAAGGTACAGTAGCCCCCGGTGCCCCGGGGACGCCAGGACCGGCCCGTTAGCGCGTTGAGCGGGATGGGCTTTTCGAGGACAATCGCGGCCGTGAAAACGCCGCTCGCCCGCAGGGCGGAGCCCCTGTAATCAGCTGCGCCGGACCGTGCCCAAATTCCTCCTCAGCCGCTACCGCATCGTTCTGCTGCTCGCCTTCGTGGCCGTCCTCGCGGCGAGCTACACCGAGTTCGGGCGGCGCGTGGAGCAATGGGCTTACCGCGCCGGCGCGCCCCTGGTCCCCGCGCCCGAGCCCCAGCGATCGGTCGCGGTGGTGGCGATCGACGCCGGCGCGCTCGAGCAGTTCGGCGCCTGGCCCTGGCCGCGCGACCGGGTCGCGGCGATCATCGACCAGCTGCGCAAGCTCGGGGCCGCGACCATCGGCCTCGCCTTCCCCCTCGACGCGGCGCAGACGCCCGAGCGACTGGCCGACTACCAGGAGCGGGCCGTGGGCCTGCCTGGCGCGGCGCGCGACTCGGTGCGCGGCTGGCTGCGTCGCCTGGACACCGACCGCACCCTGCGCCAGGCGATCGACCGCGCCGGCAATGTGGTCCTGGCGAGCGGCGTGCCGGGCGCCCCCGGCGCGGGCAGGCCCGGTGAGGTGGAGCGCCTGCGCGTCGCGGTGCAGAGCGAGTCGCCCTCGGGCCTCGGCCTGACCCTCGGACCGCTGCTCGCGGCGCCGTCGCTGCCCCTGCCCATCCCGCCCGCGCCGCTGCCGGATTTCGCCGCGGCGGCGGCCGGGGTGGGGGCCACCCTGACCGCGCCGGCCCAGGCCCGAGCCGGCGCGGTGGCGCTGGCCGCACCGTCCGGCGACGGCCTAATCCCGGCCTTCGAGCTGCAACTGGCCGCCCGCAGCATCGCCTATCGGGCGGAGGAGTTGGTGCGAACCGGAGCCGGCCAGATCCGCATCGGCGAGCGCCTGCTGCCGACCGCGAGCGACTGGCTGTTCTATCCCCAGCCGCCGCCGGCCGGAGCCGAGAACATCCCCCTGATCCCGGTGACCGAGCTCTGGACCGACGAGCGCGCGAGCGCCCGGGTCAAGGCGCGCACCGTCATCGTTGGCTTCACGGCCCCCGAGCTGGTGGGCGCGCTGGCGACACCCGGCGGCGAGCTCGCGCCGGTCCAGTGGATGGCACACGCGGTCTCGGCGCTGGCGGGCGAGCAGTGGATCCGCGTGCCTCACTGGTTCTACGGCGGCCAGCGCACGCTGCTGTTCGCCGCCCTGGTGCTGCTGGTGCTGCTGCCCGGGCGGCTGCACGGCCTGCTCGGGCTGGCCCTGGCGGGGGGCGCCGCGCTGGTGCTGCTCAACGGCGCGCTGGTGGTCCTGATCACCCAGCGCCTGTGGCTGCCGGTCATGCTGCCGGCGGCCTTTCTGCTCGCGGCCCAGTTCGCCCTGTACCTCCGCCACCGCGTCAAGGTCCGCATCGCCGCGGCCGACCACCAGACCGCGGAGGCGCTGCGCGCCCTGGCGGGCAACCTGCAGAACCAGGGGCGCCTCGACGAGGCCTACGACCGCCTGATGCGCTGCCCCGCCGACCGCGCCATCCTCGATCCGCTCTACCAGCTGGCGATCGAGTACGAGCGCAGGCGCCAGTATGCCCGCGCGCTGACGGCCTACGACCACATCGCGGCGATCGACCGGCGCTATCGCGACGTCGAGGAGCGCCGCCAGCGCTTCCGCACCCTGACGACCCACGCGCCGACGCCGGGTGCCCCCAATCCGGGCGCCACCGTGCTGGTGGTCGACGACCCTAGCGTGGAGCGGCCCATGGTCGGACGCTTCCAGATCGAGTGCGAGCTCGGGCGCGGCGCCATGGGCGTGGTGTACCGCGGGGTCGATCCCAAGATCGGACGCAAGGTGGCGATCAAGACCCTGGCCTTCACCGAGGAGTTCGAGGGCAAGGAGCTCGAGGAGGTCAAGCGCCGCTTCTTTCGCGAGGCCGAGGCCGCCGGGCGCCTCGATCACCCGAACGTGGTGACCATCTACGACGTCGGCGAGGAGCACGACCTCGCCTACATCGCCATGGACTACGTCGAGGGCTCGAGCCTCGAGGCCTTCACCCATCGCGACGACCTGCTGCCGATCGCGGAGGTGCTGGACGTGCTCATACAGGTCGCCGACGGACTAGATTACGCGCACGCTCGTCAGGTCGTGCACCGTGACATCAAACCCGGCAACATCATCTACGATCGCGAGACCGGCGTGGTCAAGGTGACCGATTTCGGGATCGCGCGACTCACCGACGAGAGCAAGACGCGCTCGGGTTCGGTCCTCGGCAGCCCGGCCTACATGTCGCCGGAGCAGGTCGCCGGCAAGCGGGTCGACGGTCGCTCCGACCTGTTCTCGCTCGGCACCACGCTCTATCAGCTCCTGAGCGGCGAGCTGCCGTTCACCGGCGACTCGGTCACCAACGTGCTCTATCGCATCATGAACTCCAAGCCCAAGAGCGTGCGCAGCATCCGCCACGAGGTGCCGACCGCGGTGGTGCGGGTGGTGAACCGCGCGCTGCAGAAAGAGCCCAAGAACCGCTACCAGACCGGGGCGGAGATGGCCGAGGCCCTGCATCGCTGCCTGTGATCGACCCCTGCGGGCCCCTGCTATAATGTCCCGCCAGTGTCTACGGCGCTCCGCCGCCTAAACCCGAAAGCGATGCCGAAACTCGTCAAGTCCGTCAACGGCGTGGTCGTGCGGGAGTACCCGCTCAATCGCGAGAAGCTCACCATCGGGCGCGCCGCCAGCAACCAGATTCAGCTCGAGGACGAGACCGTGAGCACGGTGCACGCGCTGATCCGGGTCGAGCCGAGCGTCTACCTCGAAGGCTCAAGCGACATCTGGCTCGAGGACAAGGGCAGCACCAACGGCACACTGCTCAACGGCCGCCGCATCACGCGCCAGCGACTGAAGAACGGTGACGTGATCAAGATCGGCGCCAACCTGCTGGAGTTCGTCGACGAGGGCAACATGGGCACCGAAACCACCCGCCTGTTGCTCACCGACACCCAGGACTGACCCGCGTTCGCCGCCGGCGCCCAGCGCAGCGGCGCCGGCAAATCACCCTTACAGGAGAAGGCCATGAGCGAGACCAAGCCCCGCGTGGTGCTCACCACTTCGCTGGGATCGATCATCCTGGAACTCGACGCCGAGCAGGCACCGCTGAGCACCGAGAACTTCCTCGGCTATGTCGACGACGGCTTCTACGACGGCACGATCTTTCACCGCGTCATCGACGGCTTCATGATCCAGGGCGGCGGCTTCTCACCGAGCATGGAGCAGGCGGCCACCAAGGGCCCGATCAAGAACGAGGCTGACAATGGGCTGCGCAACGAACGCGGCAGCATCGCCATGGCCCGCACCCAGGTGGTCGACAGCGCCACGGCGCAGTTCTTCATCAACCTGGTGGACAACGAGTTCCTCAACCACCGCGACCCCTCTCCCGCGGGCTACGGCTACGCCGTCTTCGGCCGGGTGGTCGAGGGCATGGAGATCGTGGACGCCATCGCCAAGGTCGCGACCGGCAGCCAAGGCTTCCACCAGGACGTGCCGCAGGAACCGGTGCTCATCGCGAGCGCCGCGCGCGACGGTTGAATAGCGCGCTCGGCGCACCCAGCCCCGATAAAGAAAAAGGCCCCGCGCTGCGGGGCCTCGAGTCATGGTCCGGGACGGCCCGGCCGGTCATTCCGAAGGCATCACACTGCTCGCCTGCAGTCCCTTGGGACCGCGTTCGACCTCGTAGTCTACCGTCTGACCTTCCGCCAGGGTTCGAAACCCGTCAGCCTTGATGGCGGAGTAGTGCACGAATACGTCCTCGCCCCCCTCCTCGGGACTGATGAAGCCATAGCCCTTGGAATTGTTAAACCACTTCACTGTACCCTTGCTCATGCTTGGAACCTCGACAACAGATTGACGATGTGAATGCGCAGCGGACGATCCCGTTGACCTGTTCCCTCCCAAGGCCAGCCGCACGGCGCCCGTTGCCACGGGCCGAGTATAATCCCTTCAAATCATCATGGCTATGCGATCCGGCCGCGCTCCGAGCAAGGGCGCGGCCGGGCACGCCGCACCCGCATTTCGCCGGCAGACGGCCGGCGCCATGCCAACTTGGGAGACCGGGATGACGAACTGCGAGGAATTCGTTGCCGAAGCCAGCGGTCTGGTCTCCCTACCGGAAGTGTGCGTGCGCATCAACGAGCTGCTGGCCGAGCCCAACACCACCTCGCCCCAGATCGCCCGCGTGCTGAGCCTCGATCCCGCGCTCGCCGCGCGCCTGCTGCGCATCGTCAACAGCCCCTTTTACGGCCTCAGCACGCGGGTCGAGACGGTCTCGCAGGCGGTGACCATCATCGGGCTCGAGGAGCTGCGCGCCATGGTGCTGGCCTCCTCGGCGCAGGTGGTCTTCGACGCCATCCCCGCGACCCTGGTCGACATGGACAGCTTCTGGCATCACAGCGTCTACACCGGCTTGGTCGCGCGCTACCTGACGGCCGATCCCGCGCGGCGCGGCCGCGAGACCCTGTTCCTGCTCGGCCTGCTGCACGATGTCGGCCGTCTGCTGATCTTCGCTCGCCGCCCCGACGCGGCCAGCGCAATCCTGGAGTCGATGCACGGCGGTGCCGAGGACCTGTGCGCGCTGGAACGCGAGCACCTGGGTTTCGATCACGCCGCGGTCGGCGGCGCCCTGCTGCGCGTCTGGGCGCTGCCGGCGAGCATCTGGCAGCCCATCGAGCACCACCACGACCCGGACGCGGCCGAAGAGGACCGCGAGGCCGCCATGCGACTGCACGTCGCCAACGCCATCGCCGACACCGTGGAGCCGCTGCACAAGACCGACGCGACACCGGCGCGCGCGAGCCCGCGCACGGTTCCCGGTGCCTGGGACGCGATCGGGCTCGAGGAAACGATCGCGCCCGAGGTCATGCGCGCGGCCAACCTCGAACTGGTGAACGTGCTCGAGGCCGTATGCCCGCAGCACCGGGGCACTCTCCACTGAGGCGAGCCGCGAGCGGCCGCGAAACCCATCCGCGCTGAGCACAAGCCGATGCACATCCGCAAGTACCTGGTAACCGGCGTGCTGGTCGTGATCCCGATCTGGATCACCTGGCT
>JBFKOE010000110.1:0-6470 GCA_041629015.1 Gammaproteobacteria bacterium | reverse complement strand
TTTTAGTTTTGAAATCAGTGTATTAGGGGAAAGCGCGTGGAATGGCGTGGATGCGCTGCACCACGATCGACGCGGCGCGCGATGCCGCGCACCGATTTGGTGCATGGCGGTCGGCATGCCGCCCGGTTAACTGTCGCGCGCCGGGAACGGGCGCCCGGCGGAGAATCTCAGGGGGTGTCGAGCGGCAGGACGGTGAGGTGCGCGCCCTCGAAGTCGTAGCCGGAGCCGGTGTCGATGAACAGCACGTTGGCAACCTGCTTGGGCGCGTTGAAGACCGTGTGACCGCAGAAGACCCGGTGCACGCCCTCGATCGGCGTGGAGCAGATCTCCTGCGCCCGGGCCCGGCTCCAGAGGGCGTACTCGTACACGGCGCGGTCTCCGCCCTGCAGCTTGTCCTTGAACTCCTGCCAGTTCATGTTGCAGGGCACGTCGGCGTGCACGATCCCGATCAAGCCCTGCTCGCTCTCGATCTCGAGCACCATCGGCAGCTTGGCGAAGGTCTCGATGAAGCGCCACTGGATCGATTCGTCCACCTCCAGCCACCAGTCGCCGCCGTTGACCGCGATCCACCAGGAGAGCTCGTCGACGTTGCCGGGCGCGGTGTGCACGAAGTTGTCGTGGTTGCCGCGGCAGGCGTGAAACCAGGGCTTGGCGAGCCAGTCGAGCGCCTTGAGCGAGCCGGAGCCGCGATCCACGAGATCGCCCACGCAGAAGAGCCGGTCGCCCTGCTCGTCGAAGCCGATGCGCGCAAGCGCGGCTTCCAGCAGGCCGAACTCGCCGTGGATGTCACCGGCAACGAAATCGCGGCCTTTCTCGTTGGGTTCGAAATGTTCGATCACGTGGTGGGTCAGCCAGGGGGGCGCGAACGTGGAAGGCGGGATTCTACAGACTTTCCCCGTCCGGGTGGAGGCCGGGCGCCGGGAACGGCACTGCGCGCGGGGCCCGCTCGGTGCCGATCGGTTATGCTTGCGCTCCCCGCCGTGCGAGGACGCGATGAGCGCGAACGACGCCCCCATCGAGCAGGCCGCGGCCGCACTGCGCGGCGCGCGGCGGATCGTGATCCTGACCGGCGCGGGCATCTCGGCGGAGAGCGGGGTGCCGACCTTTCGCGCCGCCCAGACCGGCCTGTGGGCGCGTTACGACCCGCTCGAGCTCGCCACCCCCGAGGCCTTTCGGCGCGATCCGGGGCTGGTGTGGGACTGGTACGCCTGGCGGCGCGAGCTGATCGGCGCGGCCCGCCCCAACGCCGGTCACCTGACGCTGGCGCGCCTCGAGCGCGCCCACCCCGACGTGCTGTTGGTCACCCAGAACGTCGACGGCCTGCACCAGCAGGCCGGCAGCGAACGGCTCATCGAGCTGCACGGCAACCTGCGGCGCAACCGCTGCAGCCGCGAGGGCACGCTCCTCGACGCCGACCCCGGCCCCGGCAGGCCACCCGCCTGTCCGGGGTGCGGGGCGCCCCTGCGCCCCGACGTGGTGTGGTTCGGGGAGATGCTGCCCGCCGAGGCGCTCGAGCGCGCCGCAACGGCGGCCGCCGACTGCGACCTCTTCCTCTCGGTCGGGACCTCGACCGTGGTGGAGCCGGCGGCCTCGCTGCCGTTCGCCGCGCTGCGCGGCGGCGCCACGGTCATCGAGCTCAACCCCGAGCCCACACCGCTCACCGCCCGGGCCAGCCACGTTCTCAAGGGCGCCGCCGCTGCTCTGCTGCCGGGGCTGGTCGAGCATGCGTTCGGGGAGCGAGCGTGAGCCGCGAGCGCACGGACATCGCCGAGCTGCTCACCGTGATGGCGCGGCTGCGCGACCCCGAGGGCGGCTGCCCCTGGGACCTGGAGCAGGACTTCGCCACCATCGCCCCCTACACCATCGAGGAGGCCTACGAGGTCGCGGAAGCGATCGAGCACGGCGACCGGGACGAGCTCCGCGAGGAACTCGGGGACCTGCTGTTCCAGGTCGTCTACCACGCCCAGATGGCGCGCGAGGCGGGCTGGTTCGGCTTCGAGGAGGTTGTGGCCGCGATCGTGGCCAAGATGATCCGCCGCCACCCGCACGTCTTCGCCGATCAGCGCATCGCCACGGCCGAGGAACAGACCGGCGCCTGGGAGCGGCACAAGGCGCGCGAAAAACCCGGGCGCCGAAGCCTGCTCGACGGCGTCAGCGCGGCCCTGCCCGCCCTCACCCGCGCGGTGAAGCTGCAGCGGCGCGCCGCGCGCGCGGGATTCGACTGGCCCGAGGCCGGCGCGGTGCTGGAAAAGATCGAGGAGGAGCTGGCCGAGTTGCGCGCCGAGCTCGACGCGGACGAGGGGACGGGGGAGCGGGTCGCCGAGGAGATGGGCGATCTGCTGTTCGCGGTCGCCAACCTGGCGCGGCACCTGAAAGTCGATCCGGAGCAGGCCGCGCGGGCGGCGAACCGCAAGTTCGAGCGTCGCTTTCGCGCCCTGGAGCAGCGGCTGCGGCGACTCGGCCGCGAACCGGCCGAGCTGCCGCTCGCGGAGCTCGACGAGCTGTGGGAGGAGGTCAAGCGCGAGGAGCGTTGAGCCGCGAGCCGCCGCACGCCTGCGGCCCGCATGCTTCGTGTTATGCTCTGAGTCATAGCAATTAAGTCAGTTTTGCGAGACTCATTAACGCCTTACGCCGTTTCCGGGGCACGCTGCCAGGCGCCCGGGCATCTCGCCGGGCGCAGGCGTACGGTCACGACCCCGAGAGACCACCGCAGCACTGCACAGAAAGAGCGCGGGCATGCCCAACGATCTGACCGAAAGCGCCCTGCACTACCACCGCAGTCCCACGCCGGGCAAGCTTGAGATCACGCCCACCAAGCCGCTCGCCAACCAGCACGACCTCGCCCTGGCCTATTCGCCGGGGGTCGCGGCCGCCTGCAAGGCGATCGTCGAGGATCCCGCCGAGGTGTACACCGTCACCGCCCGCGGCAACCTGGTGGCCGTGATCACCAACGGCAGCGCGGTGCTCGGGCTCGGCCCGATCGGCCCGCTCGCCGCCAAGCCGGTCATGGAAGGCAAGGCGGTGCTATTCAAGAAGTTCGCGGGCATCGACGTCTACGACATCGAGGTCAACGAGAACGACCCGGACCTGTTCGTCGATACGGTGGCCCGCCTGGAGCCCACCTTCGGCGCCATCAATCTCGAGGACATCAAGGCGCCCGAGTGCTTCTACATCGAGCGCAAGCTGCAGGAGCGGGTCAGGATCCCGGTCTTTCACGACGACCAGCACGGCACGGCGATCATCGTCGGGGCGGCCGTGCTCAACGGGCTGCGGCTGCTGGAGAAGAAGCCGGGCAAGGTCCGGGTGGTCGCCGCCGGCGCCGGCGCCGCCGGGCTCGCCTGCCTGGAGCAGCTGGTGGAGCTCGGCGTGAAGCGCGAGAACGTGACCCTGGTGGACCGCAAGGGCGTGATCTACGTGGGCCGTGACCAAGACCTCGACGCCGGCAAGGCGCGCTTCGCCCGCGAGACCGAGGGATGCACCATCGCGGAGGCCATGAAGGGCGCCGACATCTTCCTCGGCCTCTCCGGACCCGGGGTCGTCAGCGGCGAGATGGTCGCCACCATGGCCGCACGGCCGCTGATCCTGGCCCTCGCCAACCCGACCCCCGAGATCCTGCCCGAGGAGGTCCTGGCGGTGCGCGACGACGCCATCATCGCGACCGGCCGCTCCGACTACTCGAACCAGGTCAACAACGTGCTGTGCTTCCCGTTCATCTTCCGCGGCGCGCTGGACAGCGGCGCGACCTGCGTCAACCGGGAGATGAAGCTCGCCGCGGTGCACGCGATCGCCGACCTGGCCATGGCCGAGACCTCCGACATCGTGGCGCTGGCCTACTCGGGACAGTCGCTCACCTTCGGGCCCGACTACATCATCCCCAAGCCCTTCGATCCCAGGCTGATCGTGCAGGTCTCGACGGCGGTCGCCGAGGCGGCCATGAGCAGCGGCGTCGCGACTCGCCCGATCGAGGACCTGGAGGCCTACCGCGAGCACCTGCGCGGCTTCGTGTTCAAGTCCGGCCTGGTCATGAAGCCGATCTTCGAGTGCGCCAAGCGCGACCCCAAGCGCCTGGTGTTCGCCGAGGGCGAGGAGGAGCGCGTGCTGCGCGCCGTGCAGGACGTGGTCAGCGAGGGCCTCGCGCGCCCGATCCTGATCGGGCGGCCCGGCGTGATCATGCGGCGCATCCAGCGCCTGGGCCTGCGCATCCGCCCCAAGGTGGACTTCGACATCGTCAACCTGCTGGAGAAGCGCGGCTACCGGCGCTACTGGGCGCAGTATCACCAGCTCATGGAGCGGCGCGGCGTCACCCCCGAGTACGCACGCAAGATCGTGCGCACGCGCCCGACGGTGATCGGCGCGCTGATGATGCGCCTGGGCGAGGCCGACGCGATGATCTGCGGCAGCACCGGACGCTATCACCGCCACCTCAATCACCTGGTGAACGTGCTCGGCCTGGCGCCCAGCGCGCGGGTGGTGGCGGCCATGAACGTGCTGATCATGAAGCAGGGCACCTTCTTCATCTGCGACACCCACGCCACCATCGACCCCAGCGCCGAGGAGATCACCGAGATGACCCTGCTGGCGGCCGACGCCGTGCAGCACCGCTTCGGGATCGTGCCGAAGATCGCCCTGCTCTCGCATTCGAACTTCGGCAGCAGCGAGAACGCCTCGGCGCGCAAGATGGCCGAGGCACTGCAGCTGATCCGCCGCCGGGCCCCGCACCTGGAGGTCGAGGGCGAGATGCACGCCGACGCGGCGCTCTCCGAGGGCATCCGCTCGGCGCACTTCCCGAACTCGGCGTTGAGCGGCTGCGCCAACCTGCTGATCATGCCCAACGGGGACGCGGCCAACATTGCTTACAATCTGCTGAAGATCCTCGGCGAGAGCGTGGTGATCGGGCCGATCCTGCTCGGACTCTCGGCCCCCGGGCACCTGGTCACCACCTCGACCACCGTGCGGCGCATCGTCAACATGAGCGCCCTCGCGGTGGTCGATGCGCAGGTCAAGCAGTCCGGGGTCCCGACGTTCCTGGCGAACGCCGGTGACGCGGCGCACGTTACCCGCGCCGCCGCCCTGATAGAATTGGGACCGCAGTGACTCGGGTGAGATCGCGCTCGGCGCAAGGGCAAAGCGATGCGACACACGATCCTGGTCCTAAATTCCAAGGGCGGCTGCGGCAAGACCACCATTGCCACCAGCCTGGCGACCTATTACGCCGCGCGGGGCCTTCAGACCGCGATGGTCGACTACGACCCGCAGGGCTCGAGCATCAAGTGGCACCGCATCCGCGGTGAGCGCTCTCCCGAGATCCATGCCATCGCGGCGTTCCGCGAGGCGCGCAGCTCCACCACCACCCGCTCCTGGCTGCTCGCCCCGCCGCTCGGCACCGAGCGGGTGGTGATCGACGCCCCGGCGGGCGTGCAGGGCTTCCAGCTCGAGGACCTGGTGCGGCGGGTCGACACCGTGCTCATCCCGGTGCTGCCCTCGGCCATCGACATCTTCGCCGCCTCGGACTTCATTCGCGACATGCTGCTGGTGGGCAAGGCGCGCATCCACCGCACACGCCTGGCGGTAATCGCCAACCGTGTGCGCGTGCAGACGCGCTCCTACCGTTCGCTGCGCCAGTTCCTGGAGACCCTGAACATCCCCTTCATCGCCAGCCTGCGCGACACGCAGAACTACGTGCGCGCCGCCGAGCAGGGCCTCGGCATCCACGAGCTGCCGGGCGCCCTCGCCGAGCGCGACCGCGAGCAGTGGGAACCGCTGATCTCCTGGATCGAGCACGGCCGGGTCGGGCAGGTGGAGTCCACCGGCAGCGACCTCGCCTAGCGCCGCGCCGGCCCCGGCTCCCTCCACCCATCGCCAGATCCCGGCCATGATGATGGCCGGCGCGTGAGGAACCTGTCTCAAGATTCCCGGCGACCCGCGTTGCTGCGCGAAACGCCGGCCGGCAAGGCGCGCTGCGCGGTACGGTACTCGCGTTACGGGCAAGCAGCGCATCGCCGGCGGCCCGCATTTCGAGCGCAACCTTTTTAGAGCCGGGCGATCCTCAACCCTGGCTTCATTGCGGCTCGCTACTGTAGGCTCGGCTGCACAATGCTCACCGCTCCGTGCCGGAAACGAACATCACCACGATCGCGGCCGTGGTGGATTCCGAGATAGTTTCTACTAAGCTGCGCGCTGCACCGGGAACGAGACCGCACCATGCCCAAGCCCCTCTGGACCCCGAGCTTCGAACACGTCCAGGCGGCGAATTTGACCCGCTTCATGCAGGCGCTGCAGCGCGACGACCTGCGGCTGAGCGACTACGAGGCGCTCTATGAATGGTCGGTGCGCGAGCCCGCCGCCTTCTGGGAGCGGTTCTGGCAGTGGGCCGGATTCAAGGTCTCGCGAGCGCACGAGGCGGTGCTCGAGCACCCGGTGATGCCGGGGGCGGAGTGGTTTCGCGGCGCGCGGCTGAACTTTGCCGAGAA
>JBFKOE010000109.1:0-6502 GCA_041629015.1 Gammaproteobacteria bacterium | reverse complement strand
GTCGCAGGGGTGGCCGACAACGGCGAGGTTGACGTCGGGAAAGGGCGGCAGGGTCGCCAGCGCACCGTCGAGCGCCCCCCCGAGCCGCCGGCGGGTCCCGGGTTCACGATTGCAGGCCTCGGCGAGCCCCTGCAGGTGGCGCACCCGGTCGGCTCCGAAGATCAGGTAGGCGGCGTGGCGACTGGGACAGTCCTCGCCGGCCAGCGCGAACTCCACGGCGATGCCCTGGCGGTGCAGCCCGCTGCCGATGCGCAGCGCGTCCTGCCAGCCTCGCGCCGTCAGCCGGGCGTCGCCGCCGCAGCCGGGGGGCCGGGGGGCGGCTTGGGTGCTGCCGCTAGCCTGCGGATGACGGAGGTAGAGCACCAGCCCGCCCCCGCGCAGTGCCGCGCGCAGCTCGTCGGGTCGATCGTGCGCGGCCCCGGAGGCCCCGCCGGCGGACAGGCCCGCGGCGAGGGCCAGCGTGAGGCCCGCGAGCATGCTAGTCCTCATGAACTACCGCCGCCGCCATCGGAAACGCCCCAAGTATAGGCAGCCGGTGTCCACGGGGTCGCTTAACCCAGTGAAACGCTATACTTTTGACCATGAGCAGCCTCCACCTGCCGGCCGCGCATCGGGCCAGCATCGAGGCATGGGCCGCCGAAGGTTATCCCAGGGAAGTCTGCGGTCTGCTGATCGGGCGGCGCCGCGCTTCGAGCGTAGAGGTCGTGCGGGTAACCAAGGCACGAAACCTCAACGTCGAGCGCGCGCACGATCGCTACGAACTCGATCCGCGGGACTTCCTGGCAGCCGACCGTGCCGCGCAGCGCGAGGGGCTGGAGGTGCTGGGCGTGTGGCATACCCACCCGGACCATCCCGCGCGGCCGTCGCCGACCGACCGCGATTCCGCTTGGCCGGAGTGGTCCTATCTGATCGCGGCGGTGACCGGCGAGGGGGTGGGGGAGATCACCTCCTGGCGCCTCGCGGACACCGCGGGCGATTTCGAGCAGGAGCGGATAGAGCCATGAGCGAGGTCACGGTGCGCATTCCCACTCCGCTGCGCGGTTTCGCCGACGGCGCCGATGCCCTGCGGGTCGAGGGCGCGACCGTGGCCGAGGTGCTCGCGGGACTGGGCGAGCGGTACCCCGAGCTGACCGCGCGCCTGCTGACCGAGTCCGGCGAACTGCGCAGCTTCGTCAACCTGTTCGTCGGGGAGCACAACGTGCGTTCCCTGCAGGGGCTGGAGACGCCGGTCGACGACGGGGCGGTGCTGGCGATCGTGCCGGCGGTTGCCGGGGGGCTGTCGCGGTGAAGGCCAGCGAGCTTCGGTTACAGGAGCTGCGCGGCCGAATCGCCGAGGTCAGCCCGCGCGAGGCGCAGGCGCTGATGGAGCGCGAGGGGGCGGCCCTGATCGACGTGCGCGAGGCGGACGAGATCGCACGCGGCAGCCCCGAGCACGCCTACCGCCTCGGGCGCGGCTTCCTCGAACTTAGCGTCGAGGAGGCGATCCCGGACACCAGCCGCACCCTGCTCACGCTGTGCGAGGGCGGCCTGCGCTCGCTGTTCGCGGCCGAGGATCTGCTTAGGCTCGGCTACACGGATGTCCGTTCGGTGGCCGGCGGGTTCAGCAGGTGGAAGCAAGACGGGCTGGCCTTCGAGATCCCGCGCATGCTCGATGCCGATGGCCGCGAACGTTACTCGCGCCACCTGCTTATGCCCGAGGTCGGCGAGGCTGGACAGCAGCGACTGCTCGCCAGCCGGGTGCTGCTGGTCGGTGCCGGCGGCCTGGGCTCGCCGGCGGCGTTCTATCTCGCAGCGGCCGGAGTCGGCAGGCTCGGCCTCGTCGATCACGATCTGGTCGATCGCAGCAACCTGCAGCGCCAGATCCTGCACACCGACGACGCGGTGGGCACGCCCAAGGTCGAGAGCGCGCGCCAGCGCCTGCTGGCACTCAACCCGGCGATCGAGGTGCGCGGCCACCACGAGCGCCTCTCCAGCGCCAACGTGGAGCGCCTGTTCGCCGACTACGACCTGGTCGTGGACGGCTCGGATAACTTCCCGACCCGCTATCTGGTGAACGACGCCTGCGTCAAACTGGGGATCCCCAACGTCCACGGGGCGGTGTATCGCTTCGAGGGTCAGGTGAGCGTGTTCTGGCCCGCTTACGCAAAGCGGCGCGGCCCCTGCTATCGCTGCATCTACCCGGAGCCGCCGCCGGCCGAGCTCGCCCCATCGTGCGCCGAGGCCGGGGTGCTCGGGATCCTGCCGGGCGTGGTCGGGCTGCTGGAGGCGGTCGAGGCCGTAAAGCTGCTGCTCGAGGTCGGCGAGCCGCTGGTCGGAAGGCTGCTCTACTACGATGCCCTGCAGGCGCGGTTCACCGAGCTCCGGCTCGAGCCCGATCCGGGCTGCCGCTACTGCAGCCGGCCCGGCGAGTTCCCGGGCTACGTCGACTATGAGCACTTCTGCGCCTCGACGGTCGGCTGACGCGCCGCCCGGCGACTTGCCGACGGCGGGCCTGCTCGAGGGGATCGGTCACACGCCGCTGGTGGAGCTGCGCTTCGCCGGCGAGCTGCCGCGCCGGGTGCGCCTGTTCGCCAAGTACGAGGCCTGCAACCCCGGCGGCTCGATCAAGGACCGCCCGGTGGCGCGCATGCTGACCGAGGCCCTGGCGGCTGGCCGGTTCGGAGCGGGGCGCCGGCTGCTCGACTCCTCCTCGGGAAATGCCGGAATCTCCTACGCCATGCTGGGCGCGGCCCTGGGCGTGCCGGTGACCATCGTGGTTCCGGGCAACGCCAGCGCGGAGCGCCTGCAGCGCATTCGTGCATACGGGGCGGAGCTGATACTCACCGACCCCATCGAGGGCTACGATTTCGCGCTGCGCGAGGCCCAGCGCCTCGCCGGCGAACACCCGCAGCGCTACTGGCATTGCGACCAGTACGGCAACCCGGACAACTGGCGGGCGCATTACCTTGGTACAGGCGCCGAGATCCTCGACCAGATGGCCGCGCTGACCGGTCGGGCGCCCGAGGTGCTGGTCGCCGGGGTCGGCACCGGCGGGACGCTCACTGGCGCCGGGCGGCGGCTGCGCGAGGCCAATCCCCGGCTGCACGTCTGCGCGGCCATCCCCGAGCGGTTTCCCGGCATCGAGGGCCTCAAGCCCCTCGGTGCCGAGGGTGACATCGTGCCGGCGATCCTCGACGCGGCCCTGATCGACGAGCGCGTCGAGGTCAGCAGCGAGGACGCCGCGCGGCGCTGCGCGCAGCTCGCCGCTCAGGGGCTGTTCGTCGGGCCATCCTCGGGCGCCTTCGTGCACGTTGCCCTGCAGCAGGCGCGCGCCGGGCGAGGGGAGCTCATCGTCACGCTGCTCAGCGACACCGGCGAGCGCTACGGCTCGACCGGGATGTGGGACCGGCGCCGGGCCGGCTAGTCGCCATCGCCGCGCACCCCGGCGCCGGGCCGGCGGATTCCCGCGCCAGACCCGGCGCGGGGTGGCGGCAAAGGCGTGCCGCTGTGTCTATACTCGGGCGGGCGGCCCGGGAGAACGGCAGGTGAGCGTCGAGTACGTCGAGAAGCTGTACAACCGCTACTCCAGCATCTACGACCTGGTCTTCGGCAAGGTCTTCGAAGGCGGGCGGATGCGGGCCGCCGAACTGCTCAGCCTGTTCTCCGGTGCCAGGCTGCTCGAGGTCGGGGTGGGGACTGGGCTGGCGATTCCCGGGCTTCCGACCGACGTCGAGATCACCGGGATCGACCTGTCGCAGAAGATGCTCGATCGCGCCCAGGCGCGGATGCGCGAGACCGGGCGCAAGAACGTGCGTCTGATCAAGATGGACGCGACCCGCCTGGATTTCCCGGACGACAGTTTCGATCGCGTCCTGGCCGCCTATTTCGTCTCCACGGTGCCGGATCCCGTCAAGGTCATCGCCGAGATGCAGCGCGTCTGCAAGCCCGGCGGCGTCATCCTGATCATGAACCACTTCACCCACGAGCTGCCCGTGATCTCGACGCTCGAGACCCTGGCCTCGCCCCTCTTCTATCGCATCGGATTTCGCACCGACCTGCGCCTGCGGCCGCTGATGGCGCAGTGCGGGCTAGCGATCGACAAGGTGGAGAAGATCGATTTCCTAGGCCACTGGAAGGCCGTGCGCTGCCTCAATCACAAGTAGGCGGCGGCCCCTAGGTCGCCTTCAGGGCGCGAAAATCGACGCGGAACAGCAGGCTGTAGAGCACCGGCACCACGCCCAGGGTCAGGGCGGTCGCGAACAGCAGCCCGAAGATGATGCTGACCGCCAGCGGTTCCCACATCGGCCCCCCTCCGAGCCACAGCGGCAGCAGCCCCCCGATGGTGGTCGCCGTGGTGAGCAGGATCGGGCGCAAGCGCTGCTGGCTCGATTCCAGCACCGCGCGCGCCGGGTCGAGGCCGTTTTGCTCGATCTCGAGCTTGATCCGGTCCAGCAGCACGATGGCGTTGTTGATGACGATGCCGGAAAGCGAAATGATCCCGAGCAGGGTCATGAAGCCGAAATACGAGCGCGCGATCAGCAGGCCGGCGATGACGCCGGCGACTCCGAGTGGAATGGTGAGCAAGATGATCAGCGGGCGGCGCAGCGAATTGAACTGGGCGACCAGCAGGAAGACGATGATGAAGCCTGCGATCGGCAGCTTGACCATGATGGACTGGTTGGACTCGCGCGATTTCTCGTCCGAGCCGCCGAACTCGAAGCTCGAACCGTAAGGCCAGCGGCGGCTCGCGTCCTCTAGCCAGGGCCGCAACTCGCTGACCACTTGGGCGGCGGTAACGCCCGATTCAATGTCCGATTCGATGGTCACCGTGCGCAGCCCGTCGACGCGCTTGATCTTGGCCGGCTGCCAGACGATCGACACGTCGGCGACCTGCTTGAGCGGCACCGCGCGACCGCTCACCTGCGAGTAGACGTTGAGGTTCTCGATCTTGCTGATGTCCTGGCGGTCCGCGGCCACCGAGCGCAGCGTGACCGGAATGACCTTGTCGCCTTCGCGATACTCGGTGGCCTCGAAACCGCTGAGGATGGTTTGCAGCGAAAGCGCGATGTCCTCGTTGGTCACCCCGGCGCGCAGGGCGCGGGCCTGGTTGACGCGCACCGCCAGCTTCTTGGTGCGATTTCCCCAGTCGTCCACCACGTTCTTGGTGCCCCCGAGGCCGCGCAGCCGGCTCTTCACCTCCTCGACCGTGGCGAACAGGAACTCGTTGCCGCGCCCGGAGATCCGGACCTCGATGGGATTGGTGACCGGCGGGCCGTTCTGCAGCGGGCGCACCGTCGCCGTGAGGTCGGGGAAGCGCTCCAGGCAAAAGGCCTCGATGCGCGGAATCAGCGTGTCGATGACGTCGCGATCGGATGCGTTGAGCAGCAGGATCGCATACTCGGGGCTGGCCTGCCGGGGGCCGTAGTTGAGCACGAAGCGCGGCGCGCCGCGGCCGACAAAGGTCGCCCAATTGGTGACGCCCGCGCCGCGCTCGGCGCCCGCGCGCAGCTCCGCGGCGATGAATTCCTCCACCGCCACGACAACCTCCTCGGTGCGCTCGATCGGCGTGCCGATCGGCAGCGCGAGCTCCGCGGTGAACGTCGGGCGGTCGTCGGGCGGAAAGAAGATCACCGGCACGTAGCGGGCGCTGTAAATGGCCGCCGCGAACACCGCCGCGACCCCCGCCAGGGCCAGCGCGCGGTTACGCAACGCCCACAGCAGGGCCGCACGGTACGCTCTGTAGCCCGGGCGCTCGAAGTCCGTGCGATCCGCGCCGCGCACCCGAAGGAAGGTCACGCACAGCAGCGGCACCAGGGTGAGGGTCAGCACCCAGGAGCAGAGCAGCGTGATGGTCACCACCTTGAACAGCGGCGCCGTGTACTCGCCCGTCGCCGACTCGGCGAGGAAGATCGGCAGGAAGGCCGCCGCCGTGGTCAGCGAGGAGGTAAGCAGCGGGATCTTCAGTTCCCGCGCCGAGCGCACCGCGGCCTCGCGCGCGGAGCTGCCACCGGCCATCTTCACGATCACCGACTCGCTCATGACGATGGCGTTGTCCACCAGCAGGCCGAGCGCGATGATCAGCGAGGCGAGCGACATCTGGTCGATCCCGATGCCGAACATCGACATGATCAGGATGGTGATCACGATGGTCGCCGGGATCAGGCTCGCCACCACCAGCCCCGTGCGCAAGCCGAGCGCCACCAGCATCACGGCCACGACGATCCCGACCGCCTGGGAGAGGTTGCGCACGAAATCATCGACCTTGCGCTCGACGTCCGCGGACTGGAAGCGGATGAGGTCGAATTCGATCCCGATCGGATAGGTCGCTCGCGCCCGCTCGAGGACGCGCTCGATTGCGCCGCCCAGCGCGAGGATGTTGCCGCCCTCGCGCAGCGAGACCGCCAGCGCCAGCGCCGGCACGCCGCTCGCGCGCACCTTCGAGCTCGGCGGGTCGACATAGCCGCGCCGGACCTGAGCGATGTCGCGCAAGTAGATGAGATCGCGGCGTCCCGGCAGGTTGATC
>JBFKOE010000108.1:0-6510 GCA_041629015.1 Gammaproteobacteria bacterium | reverse complement strand
CGCATGCGCTTCGGGATGGGCAGCGTGGCCAGGGCCTGCTCGATGATGCCCGGAACCAGCTCGCCGACGCCGCGGCCGGCCTCGGTGTGGCGATGAACCAGCCAGGCACCCTTGTCGGTCTCCGCCTTCTCCAGCGCCTCGACCGCGACCCCGCAGGAGCGCGCGAAGCCCTCGGCTGCCGGCGTGGCCCGACCCTCGGCATCGAACGCCGCCGTCAAGGCCGGCCCGCGCCGCTCGGTGACGCGCTCGCCCTGCGCCCCCTGCACCGCGCGCAGCAGCACGGCGAGCCGGCGCGGTGTGGCGAAGGCCTCCACCGGCCCGTGCGCTAGGCCGGCGCCGGCCAGGCCGCGTCGCAGCCCCTCGGCGAGGGCGTCACGCAGCTGGCACAGGGCCTTGGGTGGCAACTCCTCGGTGCCGATCTCGACCAGCAGGTCCGCGTGCTCGGCCATCGCTCAGCCCCCCGCGGCCAGCATCGGAAAGCCCAGGCGCTCGCGCGATTCCAGATAGGCCTGGGCGACGGCGCGCGCCAGGGTCCGCACCCGCAGGATGAAGCGCTGGCGCTCGGTGACCGAGATCGCGCGCCGCGCGTCGAGCAGGTTGAAGGTGTGCGATGCCTTCAGCACCTGCTCGTAGGCGGGCAGGGGCAGGCCGCGCTCGATTAGCGCGCCGCACTCGCGCTCGCACTGGTCGAACCAGCCGAACAGCCGGCCCACGTCGGCCAGCTCGAAGTTGTAGGCCGACATCTCGACCTCGTTCTGGCGGTAGACGTCGCCGTAGCTCACCCGTCCCAGCGGCCCGTCGGTCCAGGTCAGGTCGAAGACGCTCTCCACGCCCTGCAGGTACATCGCGATGCGCTCCAGGCCGTAGGTGATCTCGCCGCTCACCGGCCGGCAGTCGAGGCCGCCAGCCTGCTGGAAGTAGGTGAACTGGGTCACCTCCATGCCGTTCAGCCACACCTCCCAGCCGAGCCCCCAGGCGCCGAGGGTGGGTGATTCCCAGTTGTCCTCGACGAAGCGGATGTCGTGGACCAGGGGGTCGATGCCGAGCATGCGCAGCGAATCCAGGTACAGCTCCTGCAACTCCAAGGGCGAGGGCTTGATCACCACCTGATACTGGTAGTAGTGCTGCAGGCGGTTGGGATTCTCGCCGTAGCGCCCGTCGGTGGGCCGCCGCGAGGGCTGCACGTAAGCAGCGCTCCACGGCTCGGGCCCGATCGCGCGCAGGAAGGTGGCGGGGTGGAAGGTTCCGGCGCCGACCTCCATGTCGTAGGGCTGCATGAGCACGCAGCCCTGCCGCGCCCAGTAGTCATCGAGCGCCTGGATCAAGCCCTGGAAGGTCTGCAGCGGGTAGGCGCTGGGCTCGGCGCCCGGCTTCTTCTTTGCCGCCACGAGAAAATCCTTTCAAATTTGACGCTTAGAAAAGCGCGCTAGTATAGCCGCCGCCCCGCGCCCTGTGCACGCGCACCGCCTCAGTCGAGCTTGAGGCGCGGGTCGGCGTCCTTGAGCAAGGCGAGCTCCGCCTCGAGGTCGGCGCGGGTCATCGGGTGGGCCTCGAGCCAGTCGCCCGTGATGCCGAGCACCAGGGCGCGGCGCGTGGTGCGTGCCTTGATCTCCGGCAGCGCCCGGCGGCTGCGCTCGCGATGCAGCAGCACCGCGACGCGTAGCAGCACGCACAGCCGCCGTGCCGGCTGGCGCAAGGCCGCCGGCAGCGCCTGGAAAACCTGGGTCGGGAACTTGCGCCGGTGGCCGCGCACCAGGGCCGCCAGCAGCCGCTGCTCGTGGCGGGCGAAGCCAGGCAGGTCGCAGTGCTCGAGCAGGTAGGCGCCGTGCTTGTGATACTGGCCGTGGGCGATACTGAGCCCGATCTCGTGCAACTGCGCCGCCCAGCCGAGCGCGTTCGCCCATTCCTCGCCGCCCAGGCGCCAGCCCTCGCTCACCTGGGCGAGCAGCGCCAGGGCGGTGCGGCGCACACGCCGCGCCTGGGCCAACTCGACGTGGCCGCGCCGCGCCAGGGTGTCGACGCTGTGCTGGCGCACGTCCTCGTGGCGGATGCGCCCGAGCAGGTCGTAGACCAGGCCCTCGCGCAGCGCGCCCTGGGACACCGAGAGCTGCTCGATGTTGAGGGCGTCGAAGGCCGCGCGCAGTACCGCCACGCCGCCGGGGAAGACCGGCCGGCGGCGCTCGTTCAGCTCGGAAAAGCCGAGTTTGTCGACGTGCCCGGCCGCGACCATCGCCTCGACCAGGCGGTTGAGCCCGGCGCGGCTGATGCCCTGCTCGCCCCAGCCCTCGGCGCGGATGACGTCGGCCACCGTGAGGATGGTCCCGGAGGCGCCGATCGCCTGGCTCCAGCGCTGCGCCCGCAACCGCTGCACCACTGGCCGGAGCTCGAGCTGCGCGGCGATCTCAGCCTTGCGCATCGCCTTGGCCGTGATTGCGCCGTCGGGGAAGAAGCGCCGGCTCATGGACACGCAGCCCATGTACAGGCTTTCCACGTCCAGGGTGTCGTAGCCCTGCCCGACCGCCAGCTCGGTGCTGCCGCCGCCGATGTCGATGACCAGGCGCCGATGCCCGTCGTCGGCCAGGGTATGGGCCACGCCCTGGTAGATCAGGCGCGCCTCCTCGATGCCCGAGATGATGTCGATGGGGTGGCCGAGGGCCTGCTCCGCCAGGGCGATAAACTCCTCGGCGTTGCGCGCGCTGCGCAGGGTGTTGGTGCCGACCACGCGCACGGTGCCGACTGCCAGGGAGCGCAACCGCTGGCCGAAGCGGTCCAGGCAGGCGAGCGCCAGGCGCTGGGCCTCGGGGGTGAGACGCTTGTTCTCGTCGAGCCCGGCGCCGAGCCGCACCATCTCCTTGAGCCGGTCGAGCAGCTGCACCTGGCCGTCCGAGACTCGCGCAACCACCAGATGGAAGCTGTTCGAGCCCAGGTCCACCGCGGCAACCTGATCGGGGTAGGCGATGGGCTGCATGGATGCTCTCGGGCGGGGGGCGTCGGAGGCGGGTGCTATACTGCGCGGCCCATGGTATCGGCAAGCAGCGCCACGCGTCCACGCGCGATGCAACCGCGAGGCCGGCGGCGATGACCGATCACTACGCCGTGATGGGCGACCCCGTCTCCCACTCCAAGTCGCCCGCCATCCACGCCGAGTTCGCGCGCCAGTGCAGGCAGGACCTGCGCTACACGGCCATTCGCGTTCCGAGCGGTGAGTTGCGGGCCGCGGTCGAGCGCTTCCGCGCCGGCGGCGGCCGCGGGCTCAATATCACCGTGCCGCTGAAAGAGGAGGCCTCCGGCCTGGGCGCCCAGCCGAGCGCGCGCGCCGCGCGCGCCGGCGCGGCCAACACCCTGAAGCTGGAACCGGACGGGCGCCTGTGGGCGGACAACACCGACGGCCCCGGACTGCTGCGCGACCTGACCGGCAACCACCGGGTCGAGCTGCGCGGCCGGCGGCTGCTGCTGCTCGGCGCCGGCGGCGCGACACGCGGGATCCTCGGGCCGCTGCTGGATGCGGGGCCGCGCGAGGTCGTGGTGGCCAACCGCACCGTCGAGCGCGCGCGGGAACTCGTCGCGCGATTCGCCTGCGCGGTGCCGCTTTCCGCCTGTGGCTTCGAGTCGCTGCAGGGCGAGCGCTTCGAGCTGGTGGTCAACGCCACCGCGGCCGGCATCCATGGCCAGCTGCCGCCGCTACCGGCGGGCATTCTGGCACCGGGCGCCGTCTGCTACGACCTGATGTACGGTGCGGGTGCCGCGCCCTTCCTGAGCTGGGCGGGGGAACAAGGCGCCGCCCTGGCGGTCGACGGGTTGGGGATGCTGGTCGAGCAGGCGGCGGAGTCCTTCCTGCTGTGGCGTGACGTGCGTCCCGAGACGGCCGCGGTCATCGCCATGCTGCGTGCCGCGCCCGGCTGAAAGCCATCTTTGGCGGGGCGAGCCCGCCCCGCGAGGCATACCGAGGAGCAGCGGATGAGTCCACGAAGCATTGCCAGGATCGTGCCCGCCCTGACCACCAGCGAGGGGGCTGGCGTGACGGTGCACCGCACGATCGGCACGCCGGCGCTGCGCCAGCTCGATCCCTTCCTGCTCCTCGATCACTTCGGCAGCGATGACCCGGATCAGTACATCGCCGGCTTTCCGGACCATCCGCACCGCGGCTTTGTCACCCTCACCTACATGCTCGACGGCAGCCTCGAGCACCGCGACAGCATGGGCAACCGGGGCGAGATCGGCGCCCACGGGGTGCAGTGGATGCGCGCGGGGAGCGGCGTGGTCCACTCGGAGATGCCGCGTCAGGTCTCTGGCCTGATGCGGGGCTTCCAGCTGTGGATCAACCTTCCGGGAGCGGCCAAGATGAGCGACCCCGCCTACCAGGAGTTCGCCGCCGAGGCCATCCCGGGCTTTGCCCGCGAGGGCGCCGAGGTGCGGGTGCTCTGCGGCGAGGCGGGCGAGACCCGCGGTCCCATTCAGGATCCGCACACGGACCTGTGCTACCTGCACGTCGGGCTCGCCCCCGGGGCCTTGTTCCACCAGCCGCTGGGCGCCGCGATGACCGCCTTCATCTACCCGTTTGCGGGCGAACTCGCCGTTGCGGGGCAGCCGCTCGCGGCCCATCACCTGGCGGTCCTGGGAGAGGGCGGGGAGCTCGCGTGCCGCGCCGGCCCCGGCGGGGCGCAGTTAATACTCGTCGCCGGCAGGCCCCTCGGCGAACCCGTCGTGCAGTATGGCCCGTTCGTGATGAACACCCGCGAGGAGATCGAGCAGGCGCTGGCCGATTATCGCGACGGCCACTTGGTGCGCGCCCGCGCCCGGGTGCAGGGTTCGTGACTATGCCCTCCGTCTGCGCCGACATCCACGGGCGAGGGCAGCCCTTGTCGCCGTAGGCCAACGCCGATCTCGCGGCCGCCGGAGTCCGTGAGTGGCCCCGGTCGCGCAACCGTGTCGCTTGGCAGATGTCCGCCGCCTGGCGAGCCCGGCACACTGGCTGATTCCCTGCTCCGCTCGCGGTCACCCGCCAACCGGATCCCGCCCCGGTCGCTTTTTTGCACTGCATCATGTAGTCTGCGCGCCGTTTGCCACCCATTGCGGCCCGGGGGGGCGCGGCCTGCCGGGCGCGGGAGTCGTTGCATGAACGTCGCCATCCGCAATCGCGGGCCGCTGGTCACGGCCGCCGGCACCGGAATCAACCTCGCTCTGGGTGTGCTCTACACCTGGAGCATCTTCAAGGGCGCGATTCGGGCCTCGATCGAACAGGGTGGTCCCGGGGCATTCGCCTGGGACCCCGCCGCGCTCAACGATCCCTACGCAGTCTGCGTGCTGGTGTTCGCCTGCAGCATGGTGCTCGCGGGTCGTTGCCAGGACCGCTTCGGCCCGCGGCTGACCGCGCTGATCGGCGGCGTGCTGGTGGGGCTGGGGTTCCTGTGGATCTCGCAGAGCGTCGCCTACTGGGCCTGGGTCGGCGGTTTCGGCGGCCTGGTCGGTATGGGGATCGCCTTTGGCTACTCGGCCGCCACGCCGGCGGCGCTGAAGTGGTTTCCCCCCAACCGCACCGGCCGGGTCGCGGGGATCGTGGTGTCTGGCTTCGGGTTGGCCTCGGTCTACATCGCGCCGCTCGCCACCTGGCTGCTCGCCCAGTGGGGGCTGTCCGCGGCGATGCTGTTCTTCGGGATCGCCTTCTTCGTGGTGGTCAGCCTGCTCGCGCTGCTGCTGGCGACGCCGCCCGCGGGCTACCGCCCGGCCGGGTTCGAGGAGCGGCGGGCGGACGCCGCGAGCCGGGAGGCGATCGACGACGAGGAGGTGGCGCCGGCGCGCGTGCTGCGCCGACCGCTGTTCTGGCTGCTGTGGGTGCTGTACTTCGTCGGCGCCGGGGCGGGGCTGATGGTGATCGGCAGCATCGCCGGCATGGCCAAGCTCAGCCTCGGCGAGCAGGCCTTCGTCGCCGTCGCCCTGCTGGCGGTCGGCAACGCCGCTGGGCGCATCGGCGCCGGCATGCTCTCGGATCGCATCGGGCGCAAGAACACCCTCGGGGGCATGCTCCTGGCGCAGGCGCTGCTGATGTTCGCCGCCATCCCGGTGGTGGCGCTGGGCAGTCAGGCGGTGCTGCTGGTCCTGCTCATGGTCGCGATCGGCTTCAACTACGGTGCCAACCTCGCGCTGTTCCCAGCCTTCACCAAGGACCTGTGGGGGATCAAGAACTTCGGCATGAACTACGGCCTGCTGTTCACCGCCTGGGGTTTCGGCGGCTTCGTGCTCAGCCGGCTCTCCGAGGTGCTGAAGACGGTGTTCGGCGACTATACCGCCTCGTTCCTGGTCGCCGGCGCGCTGCTCGCGCTGGCCGCCTCCATGGTCCTGCTGATCCACGATCCCAAGTGCGAGGCGCGGCGCGCGGCGGCCAAGGCACCCTCGCCGCCGGCGCAGCAGCCGGTGCGCGACCAGGCCGCCTGAAAGGGTCGGTAGCTGTAGTCGCCGCGCGCGGCGAGACAAGGCACCTCGAGATCGACGCCGCGGGATTGGTACGGCAGG
>JBFKOE010000107.1:0-6561 GCA_041629015.1 Gammaproteobacteria bacterium | reverse complement strand
GCTGGAGCAACTCGATGAGGAACTCGAGCAGCAGCTCGCCCAGCTCGCGGCGATACTCGCCCAGCAGCTGCTGCGGCGCGAGCTGCGCACCAGCCCGAGCGAGATCGTGGCGGTGGTCCGCGAGTGCCTGGGCCTGCTGCCAGTCGCCGCGCGGGAGGTGCGCGTGCACCTGCACCCGGACGACGCGCGCCTGGTGCGCCAGAATCTCTCCGAGGCCGCCGAGGAGGGCGCATGGCGCATCGTCGAGGACCCCGTCATCACCGCCGGCGGCTGCCGGGTGGTGAGCGAGACCTCGCGCATCGACGCCACCGTGGAGAGCCGCATGGCCGCCGCCGTGGCGCGGCTGCTGGGCGGGGAGCGCGAAGGTGACGACCGTCCCGCTCCCGAATGAGCGCAACGCGCGCCTGAAGCGCGGCTTGGCCGAGCGCGCCGCTCGGGTGCAGGGGGCGGGCCGGCCGGTCCTGGAGGGCCGCCTGACGCGCATGGTCGGGCTGACCCTGGAGGCGGTGGGCTGCCAGGCGCCGATCGGCGGGCGCTGCCTGGTGGTCAGCGGGCGCCAGGAACCCGTCGAGGCCGAGGTGGTCGGATTCGCGGCCGATCGGCTCTATCTGATGCCGACCGGCGACATTCGCGGCCTGATGCCCGATGCGCGCGTCATTCCCGTGGGCCACGGGGTCGAGGCGCAGGTGGGCGCGGCGCTGCTCGGGCGCGTCATCGACGGGGCCGGCGAGCCGCTCGACGGTGCCGGAGCGCTGCGCACCGAGACCCGCGTGCCGCTGGCCGGCAGGCCGATCAACCCCATGGCCCGCGAGCCCATCTGCGAGCCGCTCGACGTCGGGGTGCGCGCCATCAACTCGCTGTTCACGGTCGGGCGCGGGCAACGCATGGGCCTGTTCGCGGGCAGCGGCGTGGGCAAGAGCGTGCTGCTGGGCATGATGACCCGCTACACCAACGCCGATGTCATTGTCGTCGGCATGATCGGCGAGCGCGGGCGCGAAGTGCGCGAGTTCGTGCGCAACATCCTCGGGCCCGAGGGCCTGGCGCGGGCGGTGGTGGTGGCCACGCCCGCCGACAATCCGCCCCTGATGCGCCTGCACGGCGCGATGCTGGCCACCAGCATCGCCGAGTACTTCCGCGACCAGGGCCGGCAGGTGCTGCTGCTGATGGACTCGCTGACCCGCTTCGCGCAGGCACAGCGCGAGATCGCACTGGCGATCGGCGAGCCGCCCGCGACCAAGGGTTACCCGCCCTCGGTGTTCGCGAAGATGCCGCAGCTGGTCGAGCGGGCCGGCAATGGCGGCCCCGGAGCGGGCTCCATCACGGCTTTCTACACGGTGCTCACCGAGGGCGACGACCAGAACGACCCGATCGCGGACGCGGCCAGGGCCATTCTCGACGGTCACCTGGTGCTCAGCCGCGAGCTCGCCGACGCCGGGCACTACCCGGCGGTGGACATGGAGCGCTCGATCAGCCGCGCCATGCTCGAGGTCACCGACCCCGAGCACCAGGAGGCGGCGCGCCGCTTCAAGCGCATCTACTCGACCTACCAGCAGAACCGCGATCTGATCAGCGTGGGCGCCTACCAGAAGGGCAGCGACGCGCGCATCGACGAGGCGATCGCGTATCATCAGGCTCAGCTAGCCTTCCTGCGCCAGGACATGCACGAGCCCGAGCGCCTCGAGGGCAGCGTCGATCAGCTGCGCGAGCTGATGCAGGAGTCGGGCCCCGGGCCGCAGGCCGGGTCCGAGTGAGGCAAGGCCCCGCCGGGCGCCAGCCATAGGAGTCAGCAGGCCGCATGAACCGCTCCCGCCGCATGGAACCCGTGACCCGCGTCGCCAAGAACCGCGAGCGCGAGGCGGCCCGCCATTTCGCCAAGATGCAGGAGACGGTGCGCGAGCACCAGCTGCGTCTCGACGAGCTGCTCGCCTTCCGCGAGGAGTACGCGCAGCGGCTCAAGGCCGAGGGCGGCGCGGTTCGCGCCGGGCAGCTGCAGGACTTCCGCGTCTTTCTCCAGCGCCTCGATCGCGCCATCCAGGATCAGCAGGGTGCGCTCGAGGGCCTGCAGCGCGAGCTCGAGCGCCGCCGCGCGGGCTGGACGGCGGCGCGCACCCGCCACGACGCCATGGACAAGGTGGTCGATCGTTATCGCCGCGCGGAGCGCCAGCGCGACGAGCGCCGCGAGCAGGCTGAGTCCGATGAGCACGCGCGGCGGATGCACAGCGACCGCCGGTCCGAAAGCTGAGAGATCCCCGCTAGCCTTCGCCCTGGCCGCCCGGCCTCAGGGACACACCCGCAGGAGTTGGCACGACGCTTGCTCTTTTCCCTGGCAGGAACGACCCCTTGCCAGGAGAACGCCCGTGTCCATGGTCATGATGCTTCCCCCCGGCGCCCCCGCAGGCGCCCTCGAAGGCCCGGTGCAGGACCCCAACGGCCCGGCGCTGGCGCTGTCGGCGGCAGGCACGGCGCTGGTCGGCGGCGACGGGGTGCCGCTGGCGGAGTTCGCCCGCGCGCTCGGGGAGCAGATGGCTGCGACCCTGGTCAGCGCGGGCTTGCCCGGGCCGGAAGCCCAGCCGGGCTTGCCGCTTGCCGGCAAGGAATTGCCGCCCGGCAAGGCCGGGGATGCCCAGGCGGCCGTGCTTGCCGACGGCCAGCTGCTAGCCCTGCTGCAGGGCACGCAGCCCGAGGCGGGCGCGGCGGGCGCGATCGGGATGAGCGTTGCGGCGCTGCCCGCCCCCGCGCCGGATGTCCTGGACGAGATCCTCGCCGAGCGCGCCCTCGCGCGCCCGGGCCGGGAGGCCCCGCTCGCCGTGACGCGTGAGGCCGCGGCGGGGGCCGCTCAGCAGGGCGTCGCGCGCCTGGTCCTGAGCACGGCCGGCATGGCCACGGGGGCCGCGGCGGACGAGCTCGTCCCGCTTCCGGACATGGAGGCGGTGACCGCGGCCCGCCTGCCCGAGGTTCAGCTGGCGAGCCGGGCCCTGGCGCCGCTGGCCGAGCCGGCCAGCGCCGTGGCGGCGGCCGGCGCCCCCCTGCCGGCACCGACGACCAGCACCGGCGGCGCGCTCAGTGTGCCGCTGCGCATCGATGTGCCGCCCGGGGATCCGGGCTGGTCCGAGACCCTGGGCAACCGGGTCAGCTGGTTGATCCAGAACCAGCACCCCGCGGCCCAGCTGCGCCTCAACCCTCCCCACCTGGGGCCGCTGGAGGTGCGGGTGGCGGTTCAGAACGAGCAGGCGAGCGTCACCTTCACGGTGCACCATGCGGTCACGGCCGACCACCTCGAAGCGGCCCTGCCGCGCCTGCGCGAGATGCTGGCCGACAGCGGGCTCAACCTGGCGCAGTTCGACATTCGCCAGCAGGCCTCCGGTGACGGTTCCGCGCGCGGGCCGGGCGGCGAGGCCGCGAGCGGCGAATCCGAGGCGCTCGCCGACGCCGATGGCGAGCCCACTGCCGGGATCGGCACGGCGCGCAGTGCCGAGGGGCTGCTCGACATCTACGCCTGAGCCGCTGCCACGGGCCGCCCGGCCGACGGCCATCGAGCTGCCACGGACCCGCGTTCCCCCACCGCGCAGGGGCGCCCCCGCGCCCCGCACCTGACCTGCCCGGCCCCCGCCGCAAAGGTCAAAAAAACGGCTCTTTACCTCCAGTTTCCAGTCAATCCTTTGGCGGGCTTCAGAACAGCCCTCTAACCCATTGTTTTAAAGATAAAAAAATGCCGGTGAACCCCTGGCATAGGACTTGCTATCCCCGGAACGTACGCCGACCGAGGATGGACTGATGGCCGAAGAAGACCTGGAACTCGCCGAAGCGCAGAAGAAGCCGGGCGGATCCACGCTCAAGCTGATCGCGATAATCAGCGTGATCGTCGTGCTCGCCGTGGGCGCGGCGGTCGGGACCACGCTGCTGCTGACCGGCGCGCTCTCCGGCTCCGCGAGCGAGGAGGAGCAGGAGGCGCCCAGGGAGACCAAGGGCAAGACCCCCAAGCAGGCCAACTACATGGCGCTGGAGCCGCCCTTCGTCGTCAACTTCGAGGACGAGAAGGCGGTGCGCTTCCTGCAGATTTCGGTCGAGGTCATGAGCCGCGATGCCGGCGCCCTGGAAGACATCAATTTGCACATGCCGGCGATCCGCAACGAGCTGGTGATCCTGTTCAGCAGCCAGGAGGCGGGCGCCGTGGGCACGCGTGAGGGCAAGCTGCGGCTGCGCGAGCAGACCCTCGCCGAGATCAACAAGATTCTCAAGCGCGAGACCGGCAAGGCAGGGATCGAGGCGGTGTACTTCACCAGTTTCGTGATGCAGTGAGCGATGGCGAACGATCTCCTTTCACAAGACGAAATCGATGCGCTGCTCCATGGCGTGAACGAGGGTGACGTCGAGACCGATAGCGACGCCAGCGTTGCTCCCGGCGAGGCGCGACCCTACGACTTCACCAGCCAGGACCGAATCGTGCGCGGGCGTATGCCCACGCTGGAGATGATCAACGAGCGCTTCGCGCGCCAGTTCCGCGTCACGCTGTTCAACCTGCTGCGGCGCACGCCGGAGATCTCGGTCGGCGGCGTGCAGATGCTCAAGTTCAGCGAGTACGTGCACAGCCTGTACGTGCCGACCAGCCTGAATCTCATCCACATCAAGCCGCTGCGCGGCACCGCGCTGTGCGTCATCGACCCCAAGCTGGTCTTTCGCATCGTCGACAGCTTCTTCGGCGGCAGCGGCCAGTCCCACACCAAGATCGAGGGCCGTGAGTTCACCGGCACCGAGATGCGGGTGGTGCGCATGATGCTCGACGAGGCGCTGAAGAACCTCAAGGAAGCCTGGACGCCGGTGATGCCGGTGGAGTTCGAGTACCTGCACTCGGAGGTCAACCCCCACTTCGCCAACATCGTCAGCCCGACCGAGGTGGTGGTGGTGAACAGCTTCCACGTCGAGCTCGACGGCCGTGGCGGCGATTTCCACGTCACCTTGCCCTACTCGATGATCGAGCCGATCCGCGAGGTCCTGGACGCGGGCTTTCAGAGCGACCGCGCGGAGGTCGACCAGCGCTGGCTGCGCGCCCTCAGCGAGCAGACCAAGGAAGCCGAGGTGGAGGTCAGCGGCACGCTGGCCTCGACCACCGTGAGCCTGCGCGAGCTGATCGAGGCCAGGGCCGGTGACGTGATCCCGGTCGAGCTGCCCGACGAGGTCACGCTGTACGCCGAGGGGGCGCCCGTGCTGCGCGGCGTCTACGGCGTGTCCAACGGCTGCCACGCGATCAAGATCCGGAGCCACATCAAGCGCCCGGCGTATTGAGAACCCGCCAGCGGGAGAGAAGCCATGAGCGACGAAACTTCCAGCGGTACGAACTCGGGCGACGAGTGGGCGGACGCCCTGTCCGGCAAGCCCGGCGCCTCGGGCGAGCCCAAGGCCGCCAGCCCCAAGGCGGCGGCAGGCGCCGAGAAGGCGCAGTTCCAGAACCTCAAGTCCGAGAGCGCGGCGGGCGGCGCGGAGGTGAACCTGGACGTCGTCCTCGATATCCCGGTCACCCTGTCGATGGAGATCGGCCGCACCCGGATCAGCATTCGCAACCTGCTGCAGCTCAACCAGGGCTCGGTGGTAGAGCTCGACCGCCTGGCCGGCGAGCCGATGGACGTGCTGGTCAACGGCACCCTGGTCGCGCACGGCGAGGTGGTGGTGGTGAACGAGAAGTTCGGCATCCGCCTGACCGACGTGGTCAGCCCGGCCGAGCGCGTCAAGCGCCTGAGCTGAGCGGGCGCCGGGAGCTGGGCCTCGTGGACACGGCGCTGAGAATCCGACCGCGGACCACCCGCGTCCGCGCGCGCCTGGTGGCGGCGTTCGCCGCGCTGGCCAGCGCGGGTGCCAGTGCGATCGCCGCCGCTGCGACCAGGCCGGAGGGTGCGGGCTCGCTGCCGCCCGATCCGCTCGGCGGGGCGGGGCTCGCCCAGCTCTTTCTGGGCCTTATGCTGGTGCTCGCTTTGATCGCCGTCAGCGCCTGGCTGTTGCGCCGCTTCAACCGGCTGCACGGCGCGGTCGGCGGCGGACTGAAGGTGATCGGCGGGCTGTCGATGGGCACCCGCGAGCGCCTGGTGCTGGTGCAGGTGGGCGACACGCAGCTGCTGATCGGGGTGGCGCCCGGTCGGGTGCAGACCCTGCACGTGCTCGAGCAGCCGATCGAGACCGGCGCGGCGGAGACCGCCGCGGGCGGCTTCGCCGGGCGCCTGCAGGCCGTGCTGCGCGAGAGGCGCGGGGCATGAGCATGCGCGCCCGTCTCACCCTCGCCCTGGCGCTGCTGCTGCCGGTGAGCGAGGCGCTGGCCGTCCCCGGCATCTCGGCGGTCACGGTGACGCCCACGGCCGACGGCGGTCAGGCGTACAGCGTGAGCATCCAGGTGCTGTTGCTGATGACGGCCCTGACGCTGCTACCCGCGGCCCTGCTGATGATGACCTCCTTCACCCGCATCATCATCGTGCTGGCGATACTGCGCCAGGCGCTCGGCACGCTGCAGACGCCCTCCAACCAGATCCTGATCGGCCTGTCGCTGTTCCTCACGCTCTTCGTCATGGTCCCGGT